>CALMQC010000672.1 GCA_937871895.1 uncultured Roseateles sp.
CGCCTTTGAAGACTGACCATGGACGACCAACTCCCGCCTCCCATGCCTGACCCCGTGGACGTGCCTGCAAAGCCAGCCACACAAGCGGCCGTGGACCCCACACTGGCCCTGCTGGCGCAGGAGTTCCTGCGTGACCGGCGGGCCGAGCGCCGCTGGCGCGTGTTCTTCCGGCTGATATGGCTGGGCGTCGCGGTCTTCCTGGTCTACGGCATCTGGGCCCAAGGCAAGCATGTGAGCACGACGGCGGCGCCACACACTGCGCTCGTTGAGGTGCGCGGCGAGATTGCGGCCGACACCGAGGCCAGCGCCGAGCTGCTGCTCTCGGCGCTGCGCGATGCCTTCAAAGACGAGCATGCCGAGGCCGTGGTGCTTCGCATCAACTCGCCCGGCGGCAGCCCCGTGCAGGCGGGCATCCTCTACGACGAGATCACGCGGCTGAAGAAGCTGCATGGCAAAAAGGTCTACGCCGTGGTCGAGGAGATCTGCGCCTCCGGGGCCTACTACATCGCGGCCTCGGCGGACGAGATCTACGTCGACAAGGCCTCGCTGGTGGGCAGCATCGGCGTGCTGATGGACGGCTTTGGCTTCACCGGCGTGATGGAGAAGCTTGGCGTCGAGCGCCGCCTGCTCACCGCCGGTGAGAACAAGGGCATGCTCGACCCCTTCAGCCCCCTGCCAGCCAAGCAGCGCGCCTTTGCGCAGAGCATGCTGGACCAGATCCACCAGCAGTTCATCGCCGTGGTGCGCGAGGGGCGCGGCAAGCGCTTGAAGGAAACGCCGGAGATGTTCTCGGGCCTCTTCTGGAACGGCGAAGAGGCCGTGAAGATGGGCCTGGCCGACGACTTCGGCAACCTCGACTACGTGGCGCGAGAGGTGGTCAAGGCTGAAGAGGTGCTCGACTACACCCCGCGCGACAACGTGGCCGAGCGCCTGGCCAAGCGCTTTGGCGCCGCCATCGGCTCAGGTGCCGTGAAGGCGCTGCGCGAGATGTCGCCGATTCGCTGAAGCCTTGCCCAAAACAAAGGGCCGCCGCCCCGGCTGGGACGGCGGCCCTTGTCACGTGGGGCGTGGCGCTTTACTTCGCAGCTGTCGGGGCCGGCGTTGCGGCTTGCGCTACCGGCGCGGGCGTCGCGCTGGCCGTGGGCTTGGCTTCGACCTTGGGCTCAGTCTTGGCGTCGGTCTTGTGGGCGGCCTTGGCCACGTGCTTGGTGTGGGGCTTGGCGTCGGCCTTCACCTCAGCCTTCACGGCGGCTTGCGGCGCCACAGCAGGGGCCGCAGGCTTGGCTGCTTCGGCGGCAGGTGCCGCCGTTGGCGTGGCGGTGGTGGCAGCAGGCGCCGCAGTTTGGGCCAGGACCACGCCGGTGCTGAGGGCAAAGACGGCAGTGGCGATCACGGTCTTGAACGAGTTCATGTGCAAAGCTCCAGGTGGATGCAAAGGTGGTTTTGACTTGGGTTCAGCAATCGCGATGCTTGCGGCTTCCAACGAGGCCTGGGTGTCGTTCGTTGACCCTCGCCAAACCCGTTTCAAAGCCTTACAAAGCGAGCCATGACCTCCTCCTTCCAGTGGCAGAACGCCTACCCCAGCCAACGCAGCCCGCTGTTCGCGCGCAATGTGGTGGCCACGTCTCACCCCCTGGCTGCGCAGGCCGGCTTGCAGATGCTGCGGCAGGGCGGCAACGCGGTCGATGCGGCGGTGGCCGCGGCAGCGTGCATGACCATCGTCGAGCCCTGCAGCAATGGCCTCGGGTCTGATGCGTTTTGCATCCTCTGGGACGGCAAGCAACTGCACGGCCTCAATGCCTCGGGCCGCGCGCCGAGCGCTTGGACGCCCGAGTACTTCAAGGGTGCGAGCGCGCTGCCCGTGCGCGGCTGGGGCGCCGTCACGGTGCCCGGCGCCGTCAGCGCCTGGGCGGCCTTGAGCGAGCGCTTTGGCAAGCTGCCGTTTGAAGACCTGCTGCAGCCCGCCATCGAAGCCGCCGAGCGCGGCTACGCCGTGCCGCCTGTGGTGCAGAGCAAATGGGCACAAGCGGCGCAGGTGACGGAGCTCGTGCGCCAGAGCGGCTTTGCTGAAGCCTTCCTGCCACGCGGGCGGGCGCCGGAAGTGGGCGAGCGCTTTTGCTTTCCGTCAGCCGCACGCGGCCTGCGCGCGATCGCTGCCACAAAGGGTGAGGCTTTCTATCGGGGTGAGATCGCCGCCGCCCTCGCTCGCATGGCGCACGAGGGCGGTGGCGCGCTGAGCGAGGCCGACCTCGCCGCCTACACGCCCGAGTGGGTCACGCCATTGCCCAAGGACGTCCTCGGCCACACGCTGCACGAGATCCCGCCCAATGGCCAAGGCATGGCCGCGCAGATGGCGCTCGGCATCCTCGAAGCCTTCGGATTGCCCGATGCAGGCCCCGACAGCCCCGAGGCCCTGCACGCCCAGATCGAGGCGATGAAGCTGGCCTTTGCCGATATCTACCGCTACGTCGCTGAGCCCGGCAGCATGCCGCTGAGCGCGGCCGACCTCTTGGCTCCTGAGTACCTCGCCGAGCGTGCGCGCTTGATCGACCCCCGCCGGGCCCAGGTCTTCGGGCCTGGCAACCCGATGAAGGGCGGCACCATCTACCTGACTGCGGCTGACGAGTCCGGGATGATGGTCAGCTTCATCCAGAGCAACTACATGGGCTTTGGCTCGGGGCTGGTCGAGCCCAGCTACGGCGTCTCGCTGCAGAACCGCGGCCACGGCTTCTCGCTGGACCCGCGCCACCCCAACATCGTGGCGCCGCGCAAGCGGCCCTTCCACACCATCATCCCCGGGTTCCTGACAGCCCCCGCGCCTGCGGCGCTGGCCCCCCAGGGGGGCCGCGCTGCTCCGCCTTGGGGCGGCCCGGCGGCTGCGCAGCCCACTCCGTTGACGAGCTGTGTTCCCGTGATGAGCTTCGGCGTCATGGGCGCCAACATGCAGCCCCAAGGCCATATGCAGA
>CALMQC010000673.1 GCA_937871895.1 uncultured Roseateles sp.
AGCAACTCGTCGATTACTTTATTTGGTTGTCCACGAGGAACCAGACCGCAGGGTCGGCACGATGGGAGCAATTGGCGTTCTACACCTCTGCAGTCCGGCGTTGCGGAGTCCCCTTCAGGATGCCATTCTGGCTACAGCCGGTCGAGGCGATGTTGATCGCGGATGCAGTGCCATGGTGGGGATTCCCGCAGGCTGCCTCAACTAGGCAAGCTATGGCGTTTTCAGAGTACGTCGTGGACCTCTGTGTGAAGTTCAATTGCGTCGACGAGGTCATTCAGGCAGTGAAGTTTTGGGTCCAAAACACTGGTCACGAGCACCATGAGTTCGATCAAATGTTTCAGGCCTTGAAGGCTGAAATGCCGCGCTGAATCGCCCCGCCTTCCTATCTACCCTTCGTGCGGCGGAGGGCTTGAGCTACGACGTCCGCAAGGTGGCGAATTGATGCCTCGTCCAAGTAGGCGATGCACGCGAGGAACAGGCCGATGCGCCACGCGTGCCCTTCAGGTTCCCCGTCCGGCCCACAAAGCTGGAAACCAACCCAGCGGGCATACGCCCTTGCTTGACTCGGCGAGGTTCCCGGCGGTGGCAGGCGCTTGATTGGAATGTCGCGTGCTCGAGGTGATCGAAACCAGTGCGGCAGTTTGATGTCGCTCGGGTCCACCCGCCTGACGGTCAGGCGAATCTGCGTCGGCACGTAGCCGGCTACGTCAAGCAGCTTCAGGAACTTGCGTGATGCGATCTCGTCCTTCTCACCGCGAAAGCACACGTCCAGTCGGCGCAGGTTGAATCGAGAAACCGCGAGCTGGAGTGCTTCGCAGAGAAGCTGTCGATGCGTTCGCGCGGTCCTGCCGAGCCTATGCGCGAGTTCCTCAAGAGCCGCGACGGTCGAGTGATGCAGCGTCACATCTGGCGCAGGCACGGCCCGCAAAGAATCGCCATGCGCGTTCTTAGGCACCTTCATCGCGAACGCTGGCGCCAGAGTCCGAGCCGAGTACAGCCACCGTTCCACTGTGCTTTCGTTAAGTGAACAGTGTTGCGCCACGGCGCTCACTCGAGCCGCATGCGAGTCACCGTGACCGATACGGTTGTAGAGCTGTAGCACCCGACTGACCGTGCCCATCTCGTCGCCGCTACCAAAGCGAACCGGTGCAGCAGCTGACCGCTTGCGCCAAGATGTCGGTGCCGGCGCACCTTCTTTGGGGCCTGCCGCAGGCTCTTCGTCGGCGCGCTCCAGCCGAGCGCGATGCCCTTGCACGACACCGTGGGGGCCGAGTTCGAGCCATTCGTAGATGGTTGAACGACTCGCGCCGGTGAGGGCCTGCCAGACCGTCACCGGTGTGCTGCTCGCGGTGCGCTGCGTTGTGGCTGCCAGGAAAAGGTCCGACACATGGATGTAATGCTCAAGACTGGTGCCTGGCATTCCGTGCCCCAGGATGCGGCTAACCACGTTGCTGTAGCTGCGTGAAGGCCCTTCGACGGCGCCGCACAGCTGAACCCTCAGCCGTCGGGCCTGTAGCAGCTCACGGCGGAGCGCCGGCATCGACGAAAGATAGTCCGATATCTGCGGGTAGTCGGGCGCCCTCAGTTTCAACCAAAGCCAAGTCGCGGCTGAATGCCGCAGGTGGTGAAGTACCAATCGGTGCTCCGCCGTCACCGCGTGGACTGACTGCATGACCCGGCGAACCGTGCCGTCGATCGAGGCTGGGCCTCTTGATGATCCCGAGTGGGCAAGCAGTCGTTGTTGCGGACCGTCTTCGCCGCCGTCTGCAGCGCAATCATGGTTGCGCTTGGCAATCCATCTTCTGAAGAGCGCGCGCTCGTGCGCTGACATCAGCACATCGATCCGGAGCGTCCGAGTCGAGTTCGGTGTCTTGAGCCGGTGGCCCGGGTAGCGACGCACGTGCAGATAGATGCCACCCAGATCGTGAACGTCGCATAGCCGCAGCCCAAAGACTTCGCCACGCCGGAGTCCGCAGCGAAAGGTCAGTATCAGCGCAACTTGGCTGATCTGCGTCTGGATCGGGTCGGCGCCAAGCTGCAGTTGCTGCTCCAGCCAACTGAGACTCGCCAAGTACTCGTCGACAGAGATCACGGTCGCATCGACCGGCATCAATGCACCTCCTTCGCCGAAAGTGGCGCGCGGATCCGGTAGTGGCTTGGCCTTGTGAGCGCGGATCAAGTGGTCGTGAAATAGTCGGAGGCCGCGCGCAATCCGCTCGATCGGATCCCCGGGCTCGCAGGCGTCGAGGACCACACGGTAGGTCTCATCCAGTTCACCGAGCGCGAGATTGCGGACGTCTTCGGTGCCAAAGTAGCTGAGCAGGCGCGGTGCTGCTAGAAGGAAGGGATCAACAAGCGCCTTGAGGCCGATGCCGATCTTTTCGTTCCTAGCTGGTACGGCCAGCGTTGCGCACAGGCAGCCGAGGTAGATGGATCGGTAGTCGCTTTGTGGGATGTCGCTCAGGCAGGCTCTCGCCCATTCGCGTGCACCATCCAAGTCCTTCGACATTAGCACCGCCCGAACTTCGTTGAGCCATTCGTGTTCGGCAGAAACTGCAAGCCACATTTCGGTCTCGGCGCTCATTTCGTGCGTTGCCACTGCCGACCCGCCATTGCCAGGGTTGATGACAGCGCCGGGCTCTCGCTTTGGCGTCTGACCAAGCAGGCGCGACCAACACCTGGAAGTGAGGCTGTGGGCGGCGAAGGTACGGCTCATCACATGAAGATCGACCGGTGCACACCGCAATGACCACCACGTTGTTGCTGACTTCAAGAGGTCCGTGATCTTTGAGGGCCGCAAGCTTGCTTTCACTCCGGCATTCGCGAGCAACTTCCGTAGGCGCTTGATCGTCGACTTGAAGTCACAAATGTCTCCATCCGCCGGAAACCGTCCGAGCAGCAACTCCGTCACCGGATCGCACCACCAGCGCTGAAGGTGATGATTTCCGAGCCCCTCGTAGGGCATCAGGAAATCGATGAAGGCGTGCTCCTCACCCGGAGTTCGTTCGATGTGCAGGTCCTTTCGCTCGAGCATCAGTCTCAGGCGAATCAGCTTGGCGCGGTCAATGAGTGCGCCATTGCAGACGGCTGACAGGGCGGTTAGCGCCCAAAGGTTCGCGGCGTCTGTGGGCAGCCGTTGCGCCACGATGTCATGCACAGCCTTGCGCCAGGCTTCAACCTTCGCGACTGCGTGGGCTGTCTCACGTGGGAACGGGCTGGGAGGCGGTCTGAGAATGGCGGCGACCCAGGTTGGCGCCAAGGGCAGTTGCTGCTTGCGAAGGCGCTTGCCAACACGATGCAGCAGGTACAAGTACTGCGCGGCGGTGGTGCGGCTCAACTCGTTCCTCGCCACCCGGCCGAGCAGCAACGCCTCCAGTTCTCTGGCGCTGCGCTCATCGGCAGCGCCCGTGTTCGTGTTGCCTGAGAGCATTGCTGCGTGGGAGTTTGGCTGGCTGGCAAGCCAGCCTCGCAGGCTGGGGATGGCCTTCTTGTCGGCGTCGGTACTTCGGCTCAGCACCGCTTGCCAGGCCTGCTCAACGGTCTTGGCGAAGTCTTCTGGCAGCGTCGGCTGCATGTCAGGCTCCAAGTGGCGGGGCCACTGAAGGGCTTGCCTCTGGGTCCGCGAGCCGGGACCGCACCGGTTCCAATCCAAGCTCATCGGCCATGCGCTCAAGGCGCGCGCCGATTTCAACGAGGTGGTGTGCGAAGTCGAAAGTGCCGTGCATCGCCAACGGGCTCTGGCCCACTGCTGCATGGCCAAGGAAGGCATCGACCACCTGTTCCGCGCAACCGTCGCGGATGAGCCATGTACGTACGTATGCGCGAGTGAAGTTGGCAGGCGCAGGAAGTCCGAACTGCGCCAGCTGGCGTGTGAGCCACTGCACGTCGACGACATGGGCATGAGGCTTTGCTTGGTCGTCTGCCCAGTCCAGGAACAGGCTCTGTGCCAGCGTTGTCGACGGGATGGCCAGATCGACCGGTCGCCAACGCCAGGTCGCCTCTGCGTGATCGATCAGGTGGCCGAACTGTCGCCGTAGTCGATTGGGTACCGCCACTGCGCGGGCGCGGGATTCGTACTGGTCGTCCTTCTCGACGAGGGCTGCGACGAAGTCCTCTCTGTCGAGCAGTCTGCCGTGCGCGAGCAGATCCGCCAAGAGGCGCTCAGGCTGGTTGGACGGACGCACGCTCATCAGCAGACCCTGCATCACGAGCGCGTAGAGCATGAAGGCCTGGTGATAGCGGTGCCGTGCGCTTCGTGTCAACGATGGCGCCTCCGCAAGTTCGGTACGCAGGCCGCCGATGAACGCGCGCAGGTTCGCTGTTGTGACGATCAGTCGGGCGCCAACAACGACACCTGCCGACGGTGGAACGGGCAGTCCTGAGGGTGCTATCGGATGGCCCGCCTCGGCGAACAGGCGCCGGATGGCCTTGGTGTAGGCCTTCGCCAAGTCATCCGATTGATGCTGCGTGTAGTGCAGGCGCGCCTGGCCCTCGTAACGACGGTCGCCGCAGAGGATGGCGACTCCCACCTCATCCACACCGGCTCTCGAGAGCATGGATGGGAGCTTGCGTGAGACCTTCGTAGTGGTCAGCCTCGGCCTGGTCACAGCGTCAAGGCCGCGATTGGTGCTTGCCAGCAGACGTTCGACTTCACCTTCTAGTTCGGCCGGAGACTCGCAAAACACGGGGCCCTCTGAAGGGTTGTTCGTTCGACGCTGGTGCTGGAGGAGCGCCAATCCGAGCCCGGTCAGGTCCGGCAGCGTGATGAAAGGCTGTGCAGCGTTTGCGTTCTGAAAAAAGCAGTCTGGCAGTCGAGACGTGTATCGCGGACCAATTGCCGGGACCGCAAAGCCAGTACACAGACCGGTTTCCTCGTCGACGAGCACGAAACGTGTCGCCAGGCTATCGCCGGTTACGGCGCGAGCACTCAGCTCTGTGGACGACAGGGTTCGAATCGTCCGCGCATCTTCGAAGCCGCAACCGAAGACGAGCATGCACGACAGCGTCAGTCTCGCTGCCTCATCCAGGCCTTTATCGAATGGCGTCGATCGGTCTGGCTCGTTGAGGTTGATGGCGTCCAGCAAGGCCGCGACCTCGAGGGGGGTCAGCTGTGACTTGTCCCAGTAGTTTTTGTGCGCGGCAGCCTCGGTGGCTTGCCGCATGGTCCACAGGCTGTGGATGCCGCCCGGTCGCTCTTCGATCGGAAAGAGGTCCATGATCGGCCGCAGATCCTCGGCAGGCGCGATGCCCTGCACTTCGAGGTCAGTGATCGTTTGCGGCGTCAGCTCGTCGTTGAGGATGTGGACTCGAGTGGCGTTTCGGCAGGGCACGTCCTCGTCACCGCTCTCCGGCTCAGGTGGCTCGAAGAAGACTCCGGGGCTGGTGGTGAAGTGGACAAAACCGGGCACGCCTTGTCGCCCGCCACCCCGACCGCTTCCACCTTCACGCTTAGGTTTGGTCGGTTGGCCATCAAGAACGCTCTTGACGTCTTGGAAGTAGCTGATGAGTGCAACGATGCGCTGCTGCATCGC
>CALMQC010000674.1 GCA_937871895.1 uncultured Roseateles sp.
GCGTGCGGGTTGAGGCACCGCCGGCCGCCACGCCGCCTCAGGTCGTGGCCCGCCCGGCCGCGCCGGTGCGCTCGCAGTCACCGGAGCCACAGCGCTTGCTGACCGCACCGGACCCGACGCCAGACCCGACGCCAGCGGCAGACCCTGGCCCATCCGCACCGCTGTTGCGCCTGGCCGAAGCCAGCGAGTGGCGCTACCGGCTGCGCCAGGCCGGCCAGGATGGCGAGGCCAGCCTGAGCTGGCAGCCCCAGGCGGATGGCCGCTACATGCTGCGCCTGACCCGCCGCATCGGTGAGCGCACGCTACCCGCTTGGCAAAGCCTGGGCCGCATGTCGCCGGGCGGGCTGGTGCCGGAGCGCTTCAGCTTGCAGATGCGGGGCGGTGACCGCCAGGCCACCAACTTCGACCGCGATGCGGGGCGGCTCAGCTTCTCGACCCGCCCCGGCAGCCTGGACCTGCCCGACGGCGCCCAGGACCGCCTGAGCTGGTGGCTGCAGTTGGCGGCCTTGCTGGACGCCGGGCCGGCGCCCCTGCCTGGTGCGCGCTGGCGCGTCTGGGTGGCGGGGCTGCGCGGCGAGTTGCGCGAGTGGGTGTTTGAGCTGGTCGAGGAGGACAGCGCCATCCCTGGCCTGTGGCATTTGCGGCGCCAGCCGCTGGGGGCCGAGGACCCGGGCCTGGAGGCCTGGTTCGACCCCGCGCGCGGCCACGGCCCGGTGCGTTTGCGCCAGGGCGACCCCGAGCGCCGGGGCTTCGAAATATGGCTTGAAAGCCCGTGAACTCCTCCCTAATTCCTGACTCGACGATCATGCGAACAGCGGGGTGTTCTGCCACTATCTTTCCGACCTAAGGCAACGCTGAACGAGTCCCTCGCAGCGCCCGCATCCCCGACTTCGGGCGGTCTGCGTTGTTGCAAATGCTCGCGATACCTACGGGTATCGCTGTGCTTTGCGCCTAGCAGCCCATCCCGAATCGAGGCGCGCGCCTCTGCGGGGACTCATTCAGCGTCGCCGTCACTCTTGAATATCGCGGCCCAGAACCGCAGTTGGAGGCCATCATGCAAATGCTCTACAACTCCGATAGCTACATCGTCGTGCAGTTTGACGAACGCAACGCGGACGCCTGGGCCGGTACCGACCTGCAGCGTGGTGGTTTCGAGATCGTCGACAAGTTCGCCCGCAAGGAGATCTTCATCGAAGGCGCGCTCGCGGCATCGTTTGAGCTGGGTGTACAGGCACTTTTTGACGAGGGCCGCTCCAGCGAGGACGAACTCGACGATTTCATCGAAGGTTACGCAGCCATGGGCCAGACCTCGGTACAAATGCATTGACAGCGTCTTGAGCTGAGCCAAGATGGGCCGTCGATAGCGAGCAGGAGTCCCCATGGTTCGACGAGTCCAGGAGTTGAGTGCCGCCGCCCGCGTGAGTGGGCGAGTGCTGGCCTCGCCCGGGCTCGAAAAGGCGCCGGTGCTGGACCGCATGTGCTCGCAGTTCGTGCTGACGCTGACCGTCAAGCATGCCGGGCGCTTCAACCTGCGGCGCGACTTCAACGGCCTGCTCTCCTTCACCGGCCGCCACCTCGTGTGGCCCGTGCGCGTGCTGCAGCGCCTGCGGCTCTATCTGTTGCAGCGCTGTGCCAGCAACGAGCTATGGCGCGGCCAGGAGGTGCTGTCGGACGAAGCCTTCCTCGACCGCTTCGGCCGCTGGAACGGCCCCTTTGCCGAGGGCACGCTGTTCTTCTATCTGGACGAATACGCCAAGGACGCGCCCAAGGACATGATGGCCTTGCTGGCCACCACCTGCGAGCACCTGGACCGCCAGCTCAAGCAGGAGTCCACGCTGATCGAGAAGAACATCGCCCAGCTCGGCACGCTCTTGCAGCTCAACCCTGCCGAGCGCGCCATCCTGCTCTACGGCACCCTGGCCCGCTACCAGCGCGAGCTGCGTGGGGCCTTGGTCGAGTTCAAGGTCAACACCGCCCATGAAGCCTTTGCCGCCATCGCGGCGGTCGCCGGCGTGGACGAGCGCGAAGTGGCCGAGGCCCTGCGCGCCGGTTCGCGCCTGGAGCGCATCGGCATGGTTGAGAACCTGATCTCGGAGCACAACATCACCGACCTTGCCGACCTGATGAAGGTCAGCGACCAGATCCCGCCCGTGCTGATGCGCGAGTACCAAGGGCCGCACGACCTGATGGCGGTGTTCACGCGCCCGGCGACGCGCAGCAACCTGGGCCCGACGGATTTCTCTTTTGTCGCTGACGACCTCGCGCTGCTGCAAGGCATGCTCAAGACGGCCGTCGCCACGCAGGCCGCCGGCGTCAACGTGTTGCTCTATGGCCCCCCGGGCACCGGCAAGACCGAGCTGGCCAAGGTGGCCGTGGCCGCAGCGGGCCTGGACCTGTACGAAGTCGAAGCTGCCGACCGCGACGGCAACTCCCTCTCCGGCCGCGACCGCTACCGCAGCCTGCAGATCAGCCAGGTCTTCCTCAAGGCCAGCGGCAATGTGGCCTTGCTGTTCGACGAGGTCGAAGACGTCTTCCCGCCGCTGTCCAGCGACACCGCCAGCCTGATCGCGCGGCTCGACGCCAGCGGCGAGGGCGCCAGCGGCACCGGCTCCTCGGTCAGCGGCAAGGCCTGGGTCAACCAGATCCTGGAAACCAACCCCGTGCCGGTGATCTGGGTCACCAACCGCATCGAGCAAATTGACCCCGCCTTCCGCCGCCGCTTTCAGTACCACCTGGAGCTGAAGTCACCGCCGCCCGGCGCCCGCCAAGGCCTGGTGGCCCGCGCGCTGGCCGAGGTGCCGGTGAGCGAGGCCTTTGTCGCCAAGTTGGCCGAGCGCCCCGGCCTCACGCCGGCGCAGATCCGCACCGCCGCGCGCTTTGCCCAGCTCGCCGGCCAGCCCGACCAAGCCGAGCGCCTGATCGAGCGCCAGCTGCAGAACGCCGACAAGGCCCTGGGCCGCAACGACGCCGCCACCACCGCGCGGCCCTGCGTCACCAGCTATGCGCTCGACCTGCTCAACGTTGAGAGCCGCTTTGAGGTGCCCCGCATCGTCGAGGCCCTGCGTCGCAAGGGCGCCGGCCAGATGTGCTTCTACGGCCCGCCCGGCACCGGCAAGACGGCCCTGGCCGAACACATCGCCAGCGAACTCGGTCGCCCCTTGATGGTCCGCCGCGCGAGTGATCTCTCCAGCAAATACGTCGGCGAGACCGAGCAGAACATGGCCCGCATGTTCGAGCTGGCCCAGAGCGAAGGGGCGGTGCTGCTGCTCGACGAAGCCGACAGCTTCCTGCGCAGCCGCAAGCACGCCGAACGCAACTACGAGGTCTCCGAGGTCAACGAGATGCTCGCCGGCATGGAGCGCTTTGCCGGCCTCTTCATCTGCACCACCAACCTCTTCGAAGACCTCGACGAGGCG
>CALMQC010000675.1 GCA_937871895.1 uncultured Roseateles sp.
CGCCGGCCCAGGCGCAAGGCACTGCCCCGGCGGCCCCGCGCGCGGCGCGCGGGCCCGCCGTCAAGGCCGCCACGCCCGTGACGCTGAACTTCGTCAACGCCGACATCGAGGCCGTGACGCGCGCCATGGGCGTGATGCTGGACCGCCAGATCGTCATCGACCCACGCGTCAAGGGCGTGATCACCGTCTACAGCGAGCAGCCCGTCAGCCCGCGCGACGCCTACCTCAACTACCTGGCGGCACTGCGTGGGCTGGGGTTCACGGTGGTTGAGAACGCTGGCCTGCTCAAGGTCGTGCCCGAGCCCGATGCCAAGCTGCAAACCGGTGCCGTCGCCACCGAGCCGACCCAAGTGCGCGGCGACCAGATGCTGACGCAGATCTACCGCCTCAACCACGAAAACGCGAACAACCTCGTGGCCGTGCTGCGGCCCTTGATCAGCCCCAACAACACCATCAACGCCAACCCGGGCAACAACACCCTCGTCATCACCGACTACGCCGACAACCTGCAGCGCATCGCCAAGATCATTGCTGCGATGGACACGCCCGGCGCCGGCGACATCGAGCTGGTGCCGCTCAAGCACGCGGTGGCCGCCGATCTGGCGCCCTTGGTGCAGAAGCTGCTGGACGGCATCGCCGCGCCCGGCGGTGCGGCGCCGGGCGGTGTTGGCGGCATGACCGTGCTGGTGGACCCGCGCTCGAACGGCCTGATCCTGCGCGCGCCCAATGCCGCCCGCCTGGCCGCCACGCGCGCGATGGTCGAGAAGCTTGACCAGCCCGGCCTCGACGCCGGCACCAGCATCCGCGTGGTCTATCTGAAGAACGCCGACGCGGTGAAGCTCGCCACCGTGCTGCGCGCGGCGTTTGGTGGCGCCTCGGGCGCTGGCGGCGGCACGTCCGGCAGCTACGCCAGCCCCACTTCGGTCACGCAGCAAGGCAACACCACGCAGAGCGGCGTGCAGACCGGCGCTGCCATGTCCGCCGCCGCCACCACACCGGTGGCCCAGAGCGCCAGCCCCTCGACCGGCGGCTTTGTGCAGGCCGACCCCGCCACCAACTCGCTGATCATCACGGCCGCAGAGCCGCTCTACCGCCAGATGCGCCAGGTCATCGACCAGCTCGACGCACGCCGGGCCCAGGTCTACGTCGAGTCCATGATCGTCAAGATCGACAACTCGCAGGCCGCCCAGATCGGTGTGCAATGGCAGAACATCTTTGGCAGCAAGGGTGATTCCGTCATCAACGGCGTCGGCACCAACTACGGCACGGGCCTGTCCAACATCATCAACGGCACGGCCGCCGTTGCGACCGGGCGCAGCGGCATCGCCACTGCGCTGGGCAACTCCTCGGTGCCCAGCGGCCTCAACCTTGGCGTGCTGAAGAAGGTCGGCGACTTCTACACCCTTGGCGCCATGGCCAACTTCTTCGAAGGCCAGAGCGGCGCCAATGTGCTGTCCACGCCCAACCTTGTCGCGCTCGACAACGAAGAGGCCAAGATCGTGATCGGCCAGAACGTGCCCTTCGTGACCGGCTCTTACGCCAGCACGGGCACGGCCGGTGCGGTCAACCCCTTCACCACGGTGGACCGCAAGGACGTGGGCCTGACCCTGCGCATCAAGAGTCAGATCGGCGAAGGCGGCACCGTGCGCATGGTGGTCTATCAGGAAAACTCGTCCGTGGTGCCCGGCTCCAGCGGCACCACCGGCCCCACGCTCGACAAGAGCGCCATCGAGACCTCGGTGGTGGTGGACGACGGCGACATCATCGTGCTGGGTGGCCTGATGAAGGACGAGTACACCGACGGCGCCGACGGCGTGCCCGGGTTGTCCAAGATCCCGCTGATCGGCAACCTCTTCAAGAGCGAGAACCGCAAGCGCGTGAAGACCAATCTGATGGTCTTCCTGCGCCCGGTGGTGATGCGCAACGCCCAGGCGGCCAATGAGTTGTCGATGTCGCGCTACGAGGCCATCCGCGCCGCGCAGCAGGCGCCTCTGCCCACCGACAAGAGCGTGCTGCTGCCCAACACCGGCATGCCGGCCCTGCCCGCGCCAGCCGCCAGCAAGCCGGCCGCCAACTGAACCCGCCGCCCCATGGCCACCAGGCACCCCCTGCCCTATGCCTTCGCCAATGCGCACACCGTGCTGCTGGAGGACGACGGCCAGCAGCTCACGCTGTGGGCTCCGCCCGAGCTGAGCCTGGCCACGCTGTCCGAGCTGCAGCGCCAATACGCCATCGACCGCATCGAGACCGAGGCGCCCGCCAGCCTGGCGGACCGCATCAACACCACCTACTCGGGCAGCGAGTCCAGCGCCGCCACGGTGGTGGGCGAGGTCGAAAGCGCGGTGGACCTGTCGCGCATGATGCAGGACCTGCCCGCCGTGGAGGACCTGCTGGAGGCCGCCAACGACGCGCCCATCATCCGCATGCTCAACGCCCTGCTCACGCAGGCCGCCAAAGACGGCGCGAGCGACATCCACATCGAACCCTACGAGCGCGCCAGCGCCGTGCGCTTCCGCGTGGACGGCACGCTGCGCGAGGTGGTGCAACCCAACCGGGGCCTGCACGCTGCGCTGATCTCGCGCCTCAAGATCATGGCCGAGCTCGACATCGCCGAGAAGCGCATGCCGCAGGACGGCCGCATCAGCCTGCGCATCGGCGGCCGCGCCATCGACGTGCGGGTTTCGACCCTGCCCAGCGCCCACGGCGAGCGCGCGGTGCTGCGCTTGCTCGACAAGTCCGAATCCAAGTTCACGCTGGAAGGCCTGGGCATGGACGGCGACGTGCTGACGCGCTTCAAGCAGCTTGTCCAGCAGCCCCACGGCATCGTGCTCGTCACCGGCCCCACGGGCTCGGGCAAGACGACCACGCTCTACGCCGCGCTGCAAACCGTGGACACCACCACGTCCAACGTGCTGACGGTCGAGGACCCGATCGAGTACGAGCTGCCCGGCATCGGTCAGACGCAAGTCAACGCCAAGATCGATCTCAGCTTTGCCAAGGCCCTGCGCGCCATCCTGCGTCAGGACCCGGACGTCATCATGATCGGCGAGATCCGCGACTTCGAGACCGCGCAGATCGCCATCCAGGCCTCGCTCACCGGCCACCTGGTGCTGGCGACGCTGCACACCAATGACGCGCCCAGCGCCGTCACGCGCCTGATCGACATGGGCGTCGAGCCCTTCCTGCTGTCGTCCTCGCTGCTGGGCGTGCTGGCCCAGCGCTTGGTGCGGCGGCTGTGCCCTCAGTGCCGCCTGCTGGGCGCGGATGGGCATTGGCACCCGGTGGGTTGCGAGGCCTGCGGCCACACCGGCTACAAGGGCCGCACCGGCGTTTACGAGCTGATGGTGGCCAACGACTCCGTGCGCGCGCGCATCCACGAGCGCGCCTCGGACGCCGAGCTCACCGAAGCCGCCCGCGCCAACGGCCTGCGCGCCATGCGCGAGGACGGCGAGCGCCTGATCCGCGACGGTGTGACCTCGCTGGAAGAAGTGCTGCGCGTCACACGCGACTAGCCCCGTGCCCGCCTACAAATACCAAGCCCTCACTGACGCCGGCCGCCAGACCAGTGGCTTGCTGGAAGCCGACAACCCGCGCGCCGCACGGGCGCAGCTGCGGGGTCAAGGGCTGACGCCGCTCCAGATCGACGTCGTGCAGCAGCATGGCCAGGTGGAGGGCAGCCGCTTCACCCGCCGGGTGTTCTCCACCACCGCGTTGACGGTCTGGACGCGCCAGCTCGCAGGCTTGGTGGGTTCGGGCCTGCCCATCGAACGGGCGCTGACGGCGCTGGCCGACGAGTCCGAAGACCCGCGCCAGGCCGAGCTGATCAGCCAGCTCAAGGCTGAGGTCAACGCGGGCTCCAGTTTTGCCCGCGCGCTGGGCACGGCGCCGCGCGAGTTTGATGACGTCTACCGCGGCGTGGTGGCGGCCGGCGAACAAAGCGGCGCACTCGGCCTCGTGCTGGAGCGGCTGGCCGACGATCTGGAAGAACGCCAGGCCTTGCGCGCCAAGGTGCTCGGGGCCCTGCTCTACCCGGCCGTGGTGTCGCTGATGTCGCTGGTCATCGTGACCTTTTTGCTGACCTATGTGGTGCCGCAGATCGCCACCGTCTTCACCAGTTCCAAGCGCGCGCTGCCCCTGCTCACCACGGTCATGCTGGCCCTCAGCGATGCCGTGCGGGCCTGGGGCTGGCTGGGTCTGCTGGCGCTGGTGGCCGGGGGTGTGGGGCTGCGCTTGGCGCTGCGGGCGCCGGCCTTCCGGCTGCGCTTTGACGCCGGTGTGCTGCGCCTGCCGCTGCTCGGCCGCCTGGCTCGGGGCTACAACGCGGCGCGCTTTGCCGGCACCCTGGCCATGCTGGCCGCTGCGGGCGTGCCCATCCTCAAGGCCCTGCAGTCGGCGGCCGAGACGCTCTCCAACCACGCGATGCGAGCCGACGCGATGGACGCGTTGGTGCAGGTGCGCGAAGGGGCACCACTGGGCGCCGCCCTGGCCGGCAAGAAGCGCTTCCCTGGCTTGATCGCCATGTTCGCCCGCCTGGGCGAGCAGACCGGCGAGCTGCCCGACATGCTGGGCCGCTGCGCCCGCCAACTGGGCGCCGAAGTGCAACGCAGGGCGATGGCGGCCGCCACGGTGCTGGAGCCGCTGCTGATCGCCGTCATGGGCCTGGTGGTGCTGCTGATCGTGCTGGCGGTGCTGATGCCGATCATTCAGCTCAATACTTGGGTCAAGTGAGCCCACCCCAGGAATTGGCCCACCCCCTACCGGCTTCGCCGGCCCCCTCAAGGGGGCGAAGCCAGTAGCCCGGCAGAGCCGGTTCTACGGCTTCCGCTGGAAGGGCGGCGGCGCTGCGCGCGCCTTGGGAGCGTGAGGGGTTTGGGTCGGTGGAGCTAGCCCGGGAACGGGTGGGGAATTGCGCTTTTCGGGGCGGGCGCTGGCGTGCTAATTTTGGGCCGGAGCCACTCTTCAGAGACGAGGTCCCTGGCATGAGCAGCAACGCGCTTACCTGTGTCGGCATGCGCATCCCGGTCGCGCGGATGCGGAGCATCTATCGGCTGGAGGAGGTCTCGCAGCGGCTGGAAAAGCTGCCGGCGCGGGACCACGAGAGCTTGCGGGCGACGTACGAGCGCATGCTCGAAAAGGGCGAGGCCCGTTTTCAGGTCAAGCCCTCGGGGCTGCCGGCGATGGCGTCGCTCTACGAGGAGTTGCCCAACTTCCACGAGGTGCTGGACGACGTGCGGCGTCAGATAGCGCTGTGTGAGGCCAGCAGCGATGCGCTGGAGATCACGCCGCTGCTGCTGCTCGGGCCACCGGGCGTGGGCAAGACGCACTTTGCGCGCCAACTGGCCGAGCTGCTGGGTACCGGCATGGGCTTTGTGTCCATGAGCTCGCTGACCGCCGGCTGGGTGCTGTCGGGCGCCTCCAGCCAATGGAAGGGCGCGCGGGCGGGCAAGGTCTTCGAGGCCCTGGTGGAGGGCGACTACGCCAACCCGGTGATGGTGATCGACGAGATTGACAAGGCCGGCGGCGAGGCCGCCTATGACCCACTGGGTTCGCTCTACAGCCTGCTGGAGCACGACACGGCCAGCAAGTTCATCGACGAGTTTGCCGAGGTGCCGGTGGACGCCAGCCAGGTGATCTGGGTGGCGACGGCGAACGATGCGCACGCCATCCCCGAGCCCATCCTCAACCGCGTCAATGTCTACGAGGTCAGCGCGCCGGACTTCGAGGCCGCCCGCGCCATCGCGCGGCGGCTGTACCAAAAGCTGCGCGACGGTCACGATTGGGGCCGTGGCTTTGACGCCGACCCGACCGATGCCGTGCTCGACCACATGGCCGAGCTGGCGCCGCGCGAGATGCGCCGCGCTTGGATGACGGCCTTTGGCAATGCCCGTTTGGCCAAGCGTGAAACCCTGCTCACCGACGACCTGCCCCACCCCAGTGGCAAGCGCGGCAGGATCGGCTTCATGCAGTGAAGTTCATCCCGAGCGCCCGGCCCTCCAGTGCCGCATCCAGGCGTCCAGTGCGTCCACCGACATCGGGCGGCCAATGCCATAGCCCTGCCCGCAGGTGCATCCCAGCTCCAGCAAGCGCTGCCAGCAGGCATCGCTCTCAACACCCTCGGCCACCAGGCGCAGGCCCTGCATGCGGCAAAAGACGGCCAGGCAAGTCACCA
>CALMQC010000676.1 GCA_937871895.1 uncultured Roseateles sp.
GCGGCTTTGCCCGCAGCCACGACCGCTACTTCGCCTTGCTGGCCGCCGCTGACGAGCCCCGGCGGGGTGACCTGGACGGACGCGGCAACCTCAGCGAAGCGGCCCTCATCGCATGGATCGACTACGTGCTGGACACCTGCCTGGATCAGGTGCGCTTCATGGGCTCGATGCTGCGCCTGGACGAGATCGAAGGCCGCATCGCCGCCTGCCTGCACTTCGAGCAGCACAGCCAGCGCAGCGGCGTGCGGCTGGAAGCGCTGAGGCCGCTTCACTACCTCTTTGCCACCGGCATCGCGCTGGACCGCGGCGAGTTCAAGCGCATGACCGGCCTTGGGGACCGCACCGCCGTCACCCTGCTCTCGGCCCTGCTCAAGCGCGGCCTGCTGGAGAGCGACTCGCCCCAGGGCAAGCTGCGCTTCGGGCTGCCGCTGCACGCGCTGCGCTTCTACTTCCCGGCGCTGTGGCCGGAAGCCGAGGCGGACCCCGGCTAGGACATCAGCGCCCGCCAAACACCTTTTTGAGGATGGCGCTGCCGGTGCCGATGGGGTCCTGGCGGATCTTCTTTTCTTCCTCGCCGATCATCCAGTAGAGGCCGTCGAGCGTCTTGCGCGTCACGTACTGCTGGATGTTGGCGTCCTCGTCTTTCACAAGGCCAAAGGCCGAGACCTTGGACGCGAGCGCGTTGTACTTGTCGGCCAGGGCCTGCTTCTCGGTGGCGCGGGTGACGATGGGCAAGAAGCGCTCGCCCAGCGGCGCGCGGGTCTTGGTCTCGAAGAAGCGCGTCACGGCGTCATCGCCCCGGCCGCGCACCAGCTGCAGCGCGTCTTCGACGCTGAGCTGCTTGACCGTCTGGACCAGCACCTCCTTGCCCGCAGGCACGGCCTGCTCGGCCGCGCGGTTCATGGCGGTGACGAGCTCGTCCACCCGCTTGCCCTGGCCGGTGGCCTTGAGCAGCTTGGCGGCTTTCTCCAGCGCGCCGGGCAGCGGGATGCGCAGCTGGGGGTGGTCGAGAAACCCACCGTTGCGGCCCAGCTGCGCCACGGCCGCGAGCGCGCCGCGCTCCAGCGCCGCGCGGACACCGCCGGCGGCGTCGCCCTCGCTGAGGCTGAAGGCGCGGCTGGCGGTAGGAAGCGCCAGGGCGCTGAGGGCGACGAGATGGCTGCGGCGGGTCAGCATGGCAAGGCTCCAGTTGGCCCAGCCATTGTGGTGCGATTGGCGCGTTTGCGGGCCGAGGCTCAGTGCGTCTGGCCGCCGACCCAGGCCAAAGCCTCGGCGGCCAGCACGCGCCAAACGGCGAGGTCGGGCGCGCCGGTCCACTCGACCCATTCCTTCATCACGCGCCCATGGCCCGGGTCAAAGGCCTGACCCTGGCCAGCCGCCACGAGCGACGCCACGCGCTCACGCGGCAGCTTCAGCACAAAGGCGCCGCGCGACGACACCATCGCAAAAATCTTGCCGCCCACCTTGAGCGTGCCAGCGCCAAAGCCCTTCTTGCCCGGCGTGGCGCGCTCGACGCCAGGCTGCCGCGTCAGCTCGGCCGCGAGCACCTCAAAGCTGGACTGGGTGGGCGTCATCGTCGGGATCCTCGTCGTACTCCGCCAGATCGACAAAGAAGTCCGCCGCCGCGCAGGGCACACCATCGCGGATGACGACGGTCACGCCGTGCTCGGGCTCCCAGGTGGTGATGCTGTCGAGCAGCACAAAACGGTGCTGGGTTTCCTCGTTCTCGTCGATGCGCGCGTGCTGCCAGTCGATCTGCGCATCGAGCGAATCGATGCCGTGCTCCAGGTAGCAAGGGTGCCTCGGGTCATCGAGCGGGATCTCAACAAACTGCGCCGGCGGTGCGCGCCAGAACAGGCGTTGCCAGAAGCTGGCTGGTGGTGCGGGCGGCGGCAGCTGCACATAGCCCACGTGGTCATGCGAGGCGCGCTGCAGGTCCTCGAACATCAACTCGCGGATGCGCAGCACCGCCTCGGGCGACAAGGCTTGCAGCTCGGCGAGCGCCTGCACGGTCTGGTCTGACACGGCATTGGCGCCTTCCAGCAACTCAATCAGCACCCGAAAGCTGTGCCCCCAGCCTGGCACCGCAAGCGTGAGCTCGCCGGTCGCGCTGAGGCCACGGCGCTCGATCTGCATCTGCGCTTCAACGTCGGCGCGCGTGAGTGGGGCGCTGGTCATGGCGCGGCGTCCCACACGGCCTCGACCAAGGCCTCCAGCGGCATCGGCCCGCCCGCTTTGGCGGCGTGATCCTTCCAGTCCTTTGGGGCAGGCGCGCGGCGCTGCGTGGGCCGGCCGCCCCAGAAGCTGGCCTTGAGGCTGACGACCACGAGGCCGCTCACCTCGGGCGCAGGCACGGCCTCAATGCGGCTGCGGATGGCGGCTTGCGTGGGCTCGGGCAGCGGGGTGTCGAGGTCGAGCCAGACGCGCGAAAGGCTGCCCGAACTGCCGCCGGGGCGCAGCGCCAGCACCAGGAAGCCCCCGGCCGGCGTGCGCTGGAAGAGGCCCTCCACTGCCTGCCCGGCCGCCGCCTCGACCTGCTGCATGTAGGCCGCGAAGCGCTGGGTGTCGCCGATGCGCTGCGCCAGCACCGACTCCGGCTGCAGCAGCACGACCTCGGCGTTGACGAAGGGCTGGGCCGCATGCGCTGCCGCCACACCGCCGCACATCAAGCCCGCGACGAGGCCCCGACGCTTCACGCCTTCATCTCCCCCAGCAAGGCGCCGGCGGCCCAGAGCATCGGTGCCTGGCCATGCAGGTCACCGACAGCGCGGGGCCGGTTGAGGTAATGCTGCTCGTCGTTGGCGGCGCCGGTGCCGACGCAGATCTCACGCAGATCGGCCGTGTCGGTCAGCTGCGCGATCAACGCCAGCCAGGCCTTGCGCGCAGCGGGCCCGAAGCGCTCTGCCGGCAACCAGCCCTGCTGCACGCCGACGACGAAGGCAAAGCAGAACATCGCCGAGCCCGAGGTCTCGACCCAGGAGGTGGGTCGGTCCAGCAATTGGCGCCACAGCCCCTGCTCGCCTTGCAGGCCCAGCAGCGCGTCCATCATGCGGCGGTAGCCCTGCAGGATGGGCGCCTGCTGCGGGTGCGAGGTGGGCAGCAGGCGCAGCAGCTCGGCCATGCCGGCCGCGTACCAGCCATTGCCACGGCCCCAGAAGAAGGGCGCGTTCTCGGCGTGGTGGAAGAGGCCATTGGGCTGCTGCAGGACGTTCAGGTAGACCGTCGTTTGCAGCGCCGCGCGGTCCAGGTATTTGGTGTCGCCTGTGGCCCGGTAAGCCGCGCCCTGCAGGGCCGTGATCATGTAGATGTCATCGACCCAAAAGCGCGTCTGGTTGGTCAAGCCGCCGGGCACGGGCCGGTCCCACTGCGCGTCGGCAAAGCTGAGGCCGAGCATCCGCAAGCGCGCATCGCCCGTCTGGCGGTACAGCTCCAGCGGCAGCACGCCAAAGACGCTGAAGTCCACGTGGTTCGCCGGCGGCACCAGCGGGTGGCCGGGCGCCATCAAGGGTGCAAAGCGCTGCGCCAGCCTCGTGAGCAAGGCAGTGTCCTTGAGCCGGCCCGCCAGCTGCAGCGCGCCCAGCCAGGTCACGACCTCGGCGTAGTGCAGGGTCTGGTTGGGGTAGAGGAAGTGTTCGCGCCGCAGCAGGTTTTCAGCGAGTCGCGTGCCCACGCGCTGGGGCGCGGCGTCTTGCGGCCAGGCGCCCAAGCCCGCAGCAGCAGCCTGTACGCCGGGCGCCACCGTCAGCCCAGCCAAGCCGGCCTGCAGCAGCTGGCGCCGTGTCGAGCCCTTCATGCCGCTCACCAGTTCACCACCGCCACGCCGCCCTGGTGCTGGAAGCTGCGCGGCGTGTACTGGTGGACCTCGAACTTGTTGCCGTCCGGGTCTTCCATCCAAGCCTGCCAGGTCTCGTCGCAGCCGAGCGACTTGTCGGTGCAAGCCACGCCGCGCGAGCGCACGTCGGCGATGAAGGCGTCGATGTCTTCGGTCTCCAAGCAGAAGTGCTGCAGCGAGGTGTTGACGCGATCTTTGTAGGGAACCTCAAAGATCTCGATGTAGCTGTTGCCCCCGCAGCCGAAGTAGGCGCCGTTGAGCTTGCCTTTCTTCTCGAACGTGAACTTGACCGGCAGGCCGAGTTGGTTGGCGTAGAAGTCGATGGAGCGGTGCACGTCCTGCACGTGGATGCACAGGTGGGCGAGGCGGGCAATCATGGCGGGGCTTCCTGAAAAAACTGCGACGCGTCAGGCGTCGCACGGGGCCAGAGGATGCCTGTGAAAGCGCTCGTCGGCGAGAGGCATTCCCCGGGGCGACGTCACTGGATCTCGACCTCGGCCGCGAAGCTCAAGGCCCCGTCCTGCGTCGTCGCCGTCAGCTGCGCCTTGCCGGGCTTGAGGGCGGTGAGCTGGTGGCCAGCAGCGTCGAGCTGCGCGATGCCGTCACTGAGCTTGAGGCTCACCGCCTTGTTCGCTGCATTGGCCGGCGCCACGACGATGCTGAAAGCCGTCGTCTCACCCACCTTCAGCACGCGCTTGGCCAGGTGCACGTAGACACCCGAAGGCCGCACAACGCCATCGGCATACAAGGACGCCGGCCGGGCCGAGGACTGCATCAGGCCAAAGGGGCTGAGCGCCACGATCTGCGCGCCGGGCTCGTGCGGCCACTGGCCGAACACGCCGCCTTCGGCGATGTCGAAGTACTTGAAGTTGTTGCAGTCCCCATTGGGCCAGCCGCCCCAGGACCAGTTGAGCCAACCCACGCCGGCCTCGTGCAGGATCTGCATGCCTTCGAGGTAGGGCAGGGGCTTGGGGTCGTCGCACTGGCCGACGCGCGTGACCGACGGGCCCTCGCCCACCACCACGGCCACGCCCAAGGCCTTGGCGGCGCCGGCGGCCAGGCGGTAGTAGGGCAGGGCCTTGTCGGGCGGCCAGTAGGAGTGGGCCGAGAAGATCAGGTTGCGCAGCGGATCGCGCTTCAAGAGCGCCGGGGCCACGCGCAGCAGCTGCTCGATGTTCTGCCCCCAGCCGGCGGCGTCGATCATGATCGGCACCGTGTAGCCCCAGCGGCGCAGCGACTCAACCGCCGCGCCGTAGGTGGCCAGGTAGTCCTCGTCGCTGATCTTGCCGTCCCCCGCCTCGTTGGCGATGTTGAGGATGGTCCAGCGCCGCTGCGCCTGGATGCCGGCAATGAGCTGCGGGTCGTTCCAGAAGTTGATGCAGCCCTGCAGCGCCTCGCCCCACTTGCCGGTGGCGTTGTGGCATTCGGGGATGGCCACCATCTTGCGCGCGATCGTCGCGTCGATGAGCTTGAGCAGATCTGCCTTAGTGCCCACCTTGTGGTCCCACACCAGGCGCAGGCTGTTGGCGCCGGTCTGGTCGATCTGCGGGAGCAGCGTCTTGCCGAGCGGGTCGTGCGACCAGACGAACATCTCATTGAGGCCGCGCATCACCAGGCGCTCACCGGCTGCCGTGTAGATGGCGCCCTGAGCGTCCACGTGAATGGTGTCCGGGGCCGACCAAGCCGAGCTGGCGACGAAGGCGGTGAGCAGGGCGGTGGCGGTGTGCAAGATGCGGCGCATCGAAGGTCCTGGGGCTGGGCGACGCATCGTCGCAGGCCGAGATTCTGGCTTGCCAAATTTTGCCAATGCCCCTAGGCTGACCGCCCATGAGCACGATGAACATCTCTCTGCCCGACAGCCTCAAGGCCTATGTCGATGAGCAGGTGAGCGAGCGTGGCTACGGCACCAGCAGCGAATACGTGCGCGAACTGATCCGCCGCGACCAAGACCGCCGCCTGCTGCGCGGCGCCCTGCTGCAGGGTGCCAGCTCCGCGCCCACGACGGCCACCGACGCCAGCTACTTCGCCGACCTGCGCGAGCGCGTCAGCGCCCGGCCCCGCCGCCAGCGCTGAGCGGCGCAGCCTCGCGTGGAGACCAAGCCCCTGATCCCACGCGCACAGGCGCGCCAGGACATCGACGCCGCCATCGACTGGTACTTGCAGGAAGCCGGCCCCGCCTTGGCTGGGGACTTCATCGATGCGCTTGAAGCCGCCTTCGCCCACCTCGGCCAGCATGCCGCCACGGGTTCGCCCCGCTATGCCCACGAGCTCGACCTCCCCGGCCTGCGGGCCTGGCCCCTGACCCGCCACCCCTACCTCGTGTTCTACGTCGAGCGCGGCGACCATGTGGACGTCTGGCGCGTGCTGCACATGCAACGCGACATCCCAGCCTGGATGCACGCGCCGGAAGAGACTTGAAGCCCGTATGAACAAACTGCTCGCCCCCCTCGTGCTCGCCGCCGCCGCGCTCACGTCCACGGCCGCCCACGCCGACGCCCAGTTCTCCCTGCTCGTCGTCGCCATTCCCACGCGCTACCACTACGAGTACATCCCCGTCGCGCGCGAGAGCTTTGAGCGCATGGCCAAGCTGCATTCGTTCGAGCTGGTGTGGACGGCCCAGCTCCAGGCCCTGGAAGGCAACCTGAGCAAGTACGCCGCCGTCGTCTTTTTGAACACCTCGGGCGAAGAGCTGAATGAAGCGCAACGGCAAGGCGTCGAGGCCTACATGAAGGGCAAGGGCGACGCCGCAGGCGGCAACGCCGTCATCGTCCACCGCGCCATCATCAGCAAGCCCGGCGTGTGGCCCTGGTACGAGAAGCTCGTGGGCCGCTCCTTCAAGATCCACCCGATGCTGCAAAGCGCCGTCGTCCACACCGTGGACGCCAGCCACCCCGCCACCTTCGGCCTACCGCCGCGCTGGATCTGGAGCGACGAGTGGTACGAGTTCACCAACCCGAACGGCGTGAAGGTGAACCCCATCCTGAACGTCGACGAGCGCAGCTACGACCCCACCAAGATCTGGCCCGGCCAGACCGCCACCGGCATGGGCGCCGACCACCCGGTGGCGTGGTCCCACACCGTGGAAAAAGGCCGCGTGTTTGTGACGGCGCTGGGGCACAACGCGGAGATGTACAAGGACCCGACGTATCTGGGGCACTTGTGGGGGGGGCTTTATTGGGCGGTGACGGGGCGGGGGCAACCCTTGGCCGTGACCGCGACTCCCTGATCGACAGGTCCAGCCACCGTGAGATTCGCCTTCGCCCTCATCGTCATCGCGTCGGTGCTTCTTGGCCTCTCCATGTTCCAGGAGCCGTTCAGGACGAACGTCGACGGCAGCTTGCCCTTTCACAGCGTTCCTCAGGGCGACTCTGAGGCGTATCACGCCGCTCGAGCTCAGGCCCTCACTCCGAAGTACCGTCTCCAGGATTACGGAGGCACCTTGCTGACGCTCGGTGTCTCTGTGGCCGTGCTCAGTTGGCGTCCGCTCAAGGCGCCAGCGTCAAGCCTGGGCTTCATCGCGGTGGCGCTCCTTGCGCCGAGCGCTTCCGTCGGCGCCCTGGTGTTCGACCTCGTTCAAGGTCAATCGCGGTGGGCGTTCCCGCCCTGGGCTGACTCTCTGGGCATACCTCTCATGGGCATCCCGATCCTGCTCGTTGTCGGCATTGTTTGGTCCGGCGCTCACCTCATCCTCCTTGCGGGTGTGCCCCGGCGCCAAGGCGTGCACGTTTCGTACAGGGCGGTTCGTCGGGGCCATCCTTGGCTACTGCTCGTGTGTACTTTGACGGCGCTGCTGGTTGTGGCTCTGGGTACAGACGGCGCCTATTGGTTCGCGATTCCTGGCCTGCTTTGGCTCTACTTCTACGCGTCCATCGCGGCCGTCCGCCAACCGCCGAGCTAGCTCAATCCGAAGCACGCCAGTCGATGTTGCACCGACTGCCGGGCTCGCCGATTAGAGCTGTGCACCGCTCCGATGGGGTCCACACTCGGGCATGCCCAAACCCCCGCTCCACCCCACCGACCTGCGCGGCGCCGCGCGGCTGACGACGGATGCGGTGCTGGGCCTGACCGGCCTGGTTGAAGCCCTGCACGCACGCATCGCCAGCCTTCCCGGCACCCCCGGGCCGGCGCACACGGGCGGGCTCACCGGCCTCGTCTACAAGACCGTGCGCGGCATGACGCGGCTGGCGGGGGGCAGTGCCGAGGCACTGCTGGGCTGGCTGGGCACGGCCTTGCTGGCGCCCGAGGCCGACGCCGCGCAAGCTGAAAGCCATCGCGAACGCGAGGCCGTCATCGCCGCGCTCAACGGCGTGCTGGGCGACCACCTGGCCGCCACGCGCAACCCGCTGGCCATCGA
>CALMQC010000677.1 GCA_937871895.1 uncultured Roseateles sp.
TGGTCTTGGTCATGGAAGACCTGCGCTGATTCAAACTGCGGCAATGAAAACGCCCTCTACGGAGGGCGTTTTCATTGCCGCTCGGGCAAGAGCGTCAGGCAAAACAAAAGCCGCCAAGGCTTGCACCTTGGCGGCTCTTGCAAAACCGGGACTGCGATTACTTGGCGGCAGAGGCGGCCGAAGCAGCGTCAGCGGCGGGCGCCGAGCCAGCGTCAGCAGCGCTAGCGGGAGCCGAAGCGGCTTCAACGGCCGGAGCGGCGGAAGCGGCCGGGGCGGGGGCCGGAGCAGCTTCTTCAGCCTTCTTGCCGCAAGCGGTCAGGGCCACCAGCGCGACCAGGGAAGCCAAAACGATCGACTTATTCATACTTGTCCTCAAAGGATTAAAGAGACGGTGCACACCAAATCTTGGGAAACGGCGATGCCGCTGTACATTCAAGCAACCCACCATTCCCGGAAGAACAAGACGCGGAAAACCTCGAGCGCTTCCCTCGCCTAGCCCGCAATTATAGGGGGCTCACACCGGTTTCCTTTCACAGACCTAACGTGGTGCACGGGAATGCGTCGGGTGAACGTTGCGCTACTGCATCAAACCAGTGCCAGTTTTGGCTGAATGTGGCTTGGTCGGTGAACAAAACGCCCCGCCAGCGGGCCTTTTCGAGTAGCCGCAAGCCGCGAACACCCGCCTCGCCCCCGTCGATCAGCAGCAGGGCCACCGGCAGTTCCTGCTCGGGGGCATCGTCCGGGATCGCCTTGGCTTCGACCAGGTGGCCATAGTCACGCCGCCAGCGCACAAAGCGCGGCTGGCTTTGCAGCAGGGTTTCATATTGCAGCGACAGCAGCCTCAACTGACGCCCCCTGCCCGCCCAGCGTTGCAGTGCTTCCAGGGCCTGTGGCCGGGACCAAGGCCAATCGGCAAAGTCTGGATCAAAGGCGGCCAGGCAGCGCGCCTGGTGCTCACCGGCCCAGGCGAGCAGTGACAACACCGCTTCCTGGAAAGCCAGTCGGCCCTCGAATGCGCTGGATGCGCTCATGCGACCTCCCCATGCAGCCAGCCAGCTTCGGCCCACTGGCTGACCAGTTCTTGAGCGCCCGGCGAGAGGCGCTGCAGTTCTCGGGCAGACAAGCATCGCTCGTTCGCGAGCTTGCGCATGATCTGGGCGTCTCGGCCCCGGGACAGATAGCTCTCGCCGTTCAGGAACACATGTCGGGCATCGAACAGCATGCGGCTGCGGCGATCGAGCTTGATGCCCTGACCGGGCTGCCAATCGCCACCTGCATCAAACCAGACGCGAGGCTTGGGCTCGGTCAGCCACTCCCCGAGCGCCTGGTCGAGCGCGTGGGGCGCCGCCAGCGCAGCCTCCACGGCCTCCCGGGCAAAGGCCTGCAGGGCCGCCGGCACTTCGCCCGGCGCTTGCACCGCTGGCTGGCCCGGGTCGGCGTAGCGCCGCTCGGCAGTGGCCCTGGCGGGCTCCAGCCGCGACAACAACTCAGCCGCCAATTCAGCCTGGGTGCCCGCCCGGAATCCCACCGAGGCCGTCATGCAGCCATCGCCCACGGCAACGCCGTCATGCGCCCAGCGCGGCGGCAGATAGAGCATGTCACCGGGGCCGAGCAGGAACTCGGCTTCGGGCGCAAAGTTCTCGATGATGCGCAGCGGCAGATTGGGCTTGAGCTGCGCATCGGGCTGGCGGCCAATGCGCCAGCGGCGCTGGCCGGCCACTTGGATCAGGAAGACGTCGTAGGAGTCGAAATGCGGACCCACACCGCCACCGTCGCTGGCGTAGGAGACCATCAGGTCGTCCAGCCGCGCCTCGGGCACAAAGCGGAAAGCGTCGAGCATCTCGCGGGCCGCAGGGACATGCTGATCGAGGCCCTGCACCAACAAGGTCCAGCCCGGTTTGCTGCGGGCCGGCAGCCGGGCGATGGGGCCGTGGCGCAGGCGCCAGCGCCCTTCGAAGGCCGAGACCAAGCGGGATTCCACGTCCTCGCTGGCCGCCAGACGCGCCATGTCCTGCGGCGTCACCGGCGAAACGGGGGGCACGGCACCGCGTACCAGCAGCGGCTTTTTGTGCCAATGCCGGCGCATGAAAGTAGCGGGGCTGAGGCC
Organism: uncultured Roseateles sp.; assembly: GCA_937871895.1. Lineage (GTDB taxonomy): Bacteria > Pseudomonadota > Gammaproteobacteria > Burkholderiales > Burkholderiaceae_C > Pelomonas. Next base: position 2,108 of record CALMQC010000677.1, read on the forward strand.
GCCCAGCAGCGGCGTTGGAACGTCGATGTCGATCATGCCGGTCATTGTGCCGAGCCTATGATCCTGCCCATGCAAGTGTCCCGCCCCTGTGTTGTCTCCCTGCGCTGGAGACTCGAAGACGCCCAAGGTCAGTTGATCGACGAACTGACCGAGCCCATGGAATTCCTGCACGGCGGGGATGATCTGTTTGCCAAGGTCGAAGCAGCTCTGGAAGGCCAAGAGATTGGCTTCGAGACCAGCCTCGCGCTCAACCCCGACGAAGCCTTCGGTGACTACGACGCCGACCTGGTCTGCTTCGAGGCGCGCAGCCTCTTCCCCGATGGTGTCGACGTTGGCATGCAGATGGAAGGCCTGCCAGAAGGCGCCCAGTCCGAAGGCATGCCGCTTGATGCCATCTACACCGTGACCGAGGTCTACCCCGAGCATGTGGTGCTGGACGGCAACCACCCGCTGGCTGGCATCGGCCTGCGCATGCACCTCAAGCTGCTGGACGTGCGTCCCGCCACCGAGGCCGAGATCGAGGCCGGCGGCATTGGCGAGCCGCTCTTCAGCGTGCAGACCGGCGCCCCGCCGGACGAGCCGCTGCACTGAACCTTCCCCTACTGTTGTGAGGCGCCCATGCGGCGCCGGAAGTCGTTGTGGATACCCAGATCCTTGCCCAGATCGCCGCCGAACTGCAGGTGCGGCCCCAGCAGGTGCAAACTGCCGTCGAACTGCTCGATGGCGGTGCCACCGTCCCCTTCATCGCCCGCTACCGCAAGGAAGCCACGCAGGGCCTCGACGATGCGCAACTGCGCGAGCTGGAAACCCGGCTGGCCTACTTGCGCGAACTGGCCGAGCGCCGCATCGCCGTGCTCAAGAGCATTGCCGAGCAAGGCAAGCTGACGCCCGAGTTGCAAGCCGCGATCGCCGCCGCGCCGACCAAGCAGGCGCTGGAAGACCTCTACCTGCCCTACAAGCAAAAGCGCCGCACCAAGGGCCTGATCGCCCGCGAGGCGGGCCTGGAGCCGCTGGCCGATGCGCTGTTCGCCGACCCCAGCCAGGACCCGCTGACTGAGGCAGCTCGCTTCCTCAATCCCGATGCCGGCTTTGCCGATGCCCACGCTGTGCTCGATGGCGTGCGCGACCTGCTGGCCGAACGCTGGGCCGAGGACGCCGTGCTCGTCGGCAAGCTGCGCGAGTGGCTGTGGGAGGTGGGCCTCTTTCAGTCCAAGCTTTGCGAAGGCAAGAGCCCCGACACCCCGGATCACGCCAAGTTCCGTGACTACTTCGACTACGCCGAACCGATCCGCACCGTGCCCTCGCACCGCGCGTTGGCGGTGTTCCGCGGTCGTGGGCTGGAGCTGCTCGACGCCAAGCTGGTGCTTGACGAAGACAGCGTGCCAGGCAAGCCTGGCCTGGCGGAAGGCCGCATCGCCATCCACCTCGGCTGGCGCCATGCCAACCGCCCGGCTGACGAACTGATCCGCAAGACCGTGGCATGGACCTGGAAGGTCAAGCTCTCGCTCAGCCTGGAGCGCGACCTCTTCGCCCGCTTGCGCGAGTCCGCCGAGGCCACCGCCATCAAGGTGTTTGCCGAGAACCTGCGCGACCTGCTGCTCGCCGCGCCGGCCGGCAAGCGCGTCGTCATGGGCCTCGACCCCGGCATCCGCACCGGCGTCAAGGTCGCCGTGGTGTCGGACACCGGCAAGGTGCTCGACACCAGCACCGTCTACCCCCACGAGCCCAAGCGCGACTGGGAAGGTGCCTTGCACACCCTCGGGCGCTTGTGTGCCACCCATGGTGTCAACCTCATCGCCATCGGCAACGGCACGGCCTCGCGCGAGACCGACAAGCTCGCGGCCGACTTGATCAAGCGCATCGAGCAGCACGCGCCCGGCACGGGGCTGCAAAAGGTCGTCGTCAGCGAGGCGGGCGCCTCGGTCTACTCGGCGTCCGAATTCGCCTCCAAGGAGTTGCCGGACCTTGATGTCTCGCTGCGTGGTGCCGTCTCCATCGCGCGCCGCCTGCAGGACCCCTTGGCCGAGCTGGTCAAGATCGACCCCAAGAGCATTGGCGTGGGCCAGTACCAGCACGACGTGAACCAGAGCGAGCTGGCCCGCACCCTGGACACCGTCGTTGAAGACTGTGTGAACAAGGTGGGCGTGGATCTCAACACCGCCTCCAGCGCCCTGCTCTCGCGCGTGTCGGGGCTCTCGCCCAGCGTGGCGGCCAGCATCGTGCGCTGGCGCGACGCGCACGGCGCCTTCCGCAACCGGCAGCAGTTGCTCGACGTCACGGGCCTTGGCCCCAAGACCTTTGAGCAGTCTGCGGGCTTCCTGCGCATCCGCGACGGCGACAACCCGCTCGACTGGAGCAGCGTCCACCCCGAGACCTACCCCTTGGTCGAGCGCGCACTCGCCCTGCTCAAGCGACCGGCGGCTGAAGTGATTGGCCGCAGCGAAGTGCTGCGCAGCCTCAAGCCCGAACTCTTGGCCGACGAGCGCTTCGGGCTCATCACCGTCAAGGACGTGCTGGCGGAGTTGGAAAAGCCTGGCCGTGACCCACGCCCCGACTTCAAGGTCGCGCGCTTCAACGACGGCGTCGAGGACGTGCGCGACCTGCAAGCCGGCATGGTGCTGGAAGGCACGGTCAGCAATGTGGCGCAGTTCGGGGCCTTCGTGGATTTGGGCGTGCACCAGGACGGGCTCGTTCATGTCAGCCAGCTCAGCCACAAGTTCGTCAACGACGCGCGCGAGGTGGTCAAGACGGGTGACGTGGTTCGGGTCAAGGTGCTGGAGGTGGATCTGGCACGCCAGCGCATCTCGCTGACCATGAAGCTTGATGCCGCACCTCCCAAAACCGGTGCTGGCGGCGAACGCAATGCCTACCGCCCGCCAGCGCGTGGTGAGCAGCCACGCGGCAAAAGTGAACCCACCACCGGCGGCGCCATGGCCGCCGCCTTTGCCAAGCTGCAAACCAAGCGCTGACCAGGGGCGATGGCCTGACCTTCGGCACGCCGCAGGCTGGGCTGCGATGATCCGGCCGCGCTCGGTAGGCACCGTTCGCGTCACCAATCCCCCACTTCGTCGCTCTCCAGCGGCCAGCGTCATGGTGTGCAGGCAGCATGCCGACATTCCCACGTTCCGGAGCCTTGTTTTGAAGTCGATTTCCCTCGCCACCCTGCTGCTGCTCTGTCCGGCCCTCGCGCTGGCGCAACAAGAGGTGGACCGCGCCCAGACCACCACCCCCGGCACCCAGAACCAGCTCGACCGCGTCGAGGTGCGCCGCACTCAGACCGACACCGACCTGCGCCGCCGCGAGCCCGTGGCCAAGCAGTTGTATGGCCGCGATGAGCTCGACAAGTACGGCGACACCCAACTGTCCGACGTCCTCAAGCGCCTGCCCGGTATCAATGTCTCTGGTGGCCAGCTGCGCATGCGCGGCCTGGGCGGCGCCTACACGCAGATCCTGGTCAATGGCGAACCGGCGCCTCCGGGCTTCAGCCTCGACAACCTCAACCCTGCCCAAGTGGAGCGCCTGGAAGTCACCAAGGCACCCACGGCCGACCAGAGCGCCCAGGCCATTGCAGGCACGCTCAACATCATCTTGAAGGACGCGCCGCGCGTGGTCCAGAAGGACGCACGCATTGGCTTCGCCTACGCGGCCGAGAAGCCCGTGCTCAACGCCGGCTTCACCTACGGCGACCGGGCGATTGGCGGCCTCGGCTTCGTGTTGCCCGTCTCGTTCTACCAGTGGCATTTGAGCAATGAGTCCGACAGCGAGCGCCTGGGGCGCGACCGCTTCGGTCAGCCTCAGCGCCTCAGCGGCAGCAGCGAGGACAAGTCCTTTGGCCGCGGCATCAACTTCTCGCCCCGCTTGACCTGGAAGCTGGGTGATGACGAGTCCCTGTCCCTCCAGGGCTTTGCGGTCCAAAACCGCTTCCGCAACGAGGGTGACAGCGTCACCCAGGTGCTGCTGGGCAGCGCACCGCCGAGCGTGCTCGACACCACGCGCAACCGTGGCACCTTCTCGGCCACGCGGTTGAACCTGCAATACAACAACCGTTTTGACGAAGGCAAGCGCATTGAGCTGCGCGCAGGCGTGGGCAGCGGCGGGGCCGATTTCAACTTCAGCCTGGCTGGCCGCGATGCCACGGGCAAGCCGACCGTTGATCGCGTCACCTCGGGCGACAACACGAACCGCCAGGCCACGCTGGCCGGCAAGTACAGCCAATACGCAGGCGAAGCGCACACCGTCACCGCCGGCGCCGAGATCGAGCGGCGCACTCGCAACGAACAGCGGCGCACCGTGGAGAACGGCGTGGACCTGCTCCCTGGCCTCGAAGGCCAGCCATTTGACGCCCGCATCACCCGCAGTGCTGCTTATGCGCAGGACGAGTGGGAGATCAATCCGCAGTGGTCCGCCTATGCCGGCGTGCGGCATGAACAGATCAAGACCATCAGCACCGGCGTGGGTAGCGACTTCAGCAGCACCAGCAAGGTCACCACGCCGCTGCTGCACGTCAACTACAAGCCCAACCCCAAGGGCCGCGACCTGGTGCGCGCCAGCCTGACGCGCAGCTACAAGGCGCCGGATTTGCAGCAGCTCATCGCGCGCCCGACCATCAACACCAACTACCCCACCACCGGCCCCAATACCGAGACGGCCCCCGACCGAACCGGCAACCCGAACCTCAACCCCGAACTGGCAACCGGCCTCGACGTGGCCTGGGAGAAGTATTTGCCGGGTGGCGGCATGCTGTCGGTGGGCGTCTTCCACCGCCGCATCAATGGCCTGATTCGCAACAGCCTGGCGCTTGAGACCGTGTCCTGGGCCAACGGCCCGCGCTGGGTGGCCAAGCCCATCAACCTGGACCGCGCGACCACGGACGGGCTGGAGATCGAGGTCAAGGGCCGTGCGGCGGAGCTCTTCCCGACAGTCTTCGATCCGACGATGGCCTTGAGCATGCGGGCGTCGCTGAACGTCTACAAGTCCAAAGTCGGCGGCGTCCCCGGGCCAGACAACCGCCTGGAAGGCCAGCAGCCCTGGCAGTTCAACTTCGGGGCCGACTACCGGATGAAGTCCCTGCCGGTGTCGATGGGCTTCTCGGCCCAGATCGCGCCCAAGTTCAGCGTGCAGCAGACGGCGCTTCAGCGGCAGGAGAACCTGGCCAATCGCTCGATGGATGCCTTTGTGATGGCACAGCTCTCGCCCAAGGACGGCGTGCGCGTGGCCGTGAACGGCCTGCTCGCCTCCAAGCAAGGCTCGATGACATCCTTCCCGACCGGCGAGTTCAACTGGAACCGCCGCGTGCCGCCGACCTGGTGGTCGGTGAACTGGGAACACAAGTTCTGACCGCAGCCTAGATGACCAAGGTGCTGCGCATCCTGGCCGGGCCGGCTGCCCGTCGGCGGCTGGCCGAGCAGGGGCTGCAGCCGGCAGACGTGGGCCTCATCCCAGCCGCAGCGGGCGGCCCCAAGGGCCTGGTGCTCAACGGCCTGGACCGCTTCCTGTTTGGCGAGTGGCTCATGCGCAGCCAGCAGCCCGTCCACCTCGTGGGCGCCAGCATCGGTGCCTGGCGCATGGCCACGGCCGCCCGGGCGCATGCCGGCGCCGACGCCGCCTTCCGTGACATGGCCGAGGCCTATGTCACCCAGCGCTACGACACCCCGCCCGGCGAGAAGCGCCCGCGCCCCGACCACGTCAGCGAGCGCTTTGGCGACATCCTGACCGTCTGGTTTGCTGGCCGTGAAAGTGAGGTGCTCAGCCATCCGCGTTGGCGTCTGCACGTGGTCACCTCACGGGGCCGGCATCCGCTGCTCCGGCGCGAAGGCCGCTGGCGCACGCCGGCCGGCTACGCGGGCGCGTTTGCCAGCAATCTGGTCCATCGACCGGGGCTGGGTCATTGGTTGGACCGCGTCGTGTTCTCAGACGGCCGCTCGCCCTTGCCTTTGCCGCTGGCCGACTTCCCCACCCAGCGTGTCGAGCTCTCGGCCACCAATCTGCGCCCTGCGCTGCTCGCCAGCTGCTCGATCCCGTTCTGGCTACGAGCCCAGCAGGACGTGCCTGGCGCACCGCCCGGCGCTTACTGGGA
>CALMQC010000678.1 GCA_937871895.1 uncultured Roseateles sp.
AGTTTTCGGTCGGCATCACCCGGCTCTGCTGGTCAATTTTCGGCCGGCGTCAACAGCCAGCCCGGGCTGCGCACAACCTTCGCGCCAATTGGGCCCAGCAGCAGCACGTCGGGCAGGGGCCCTTCCACCAGCTCAGCGGTCTGGGCACCATCGATGAAGTGATACCTAAGCGCCCAAGCGCCAAAGTTCTCAGGCCACGCCTGGCGGTGATGCTGTTCCAGCCCTGTGGCCCAAACTAGACAACGGTCAACGAGGCTCATCCCTGCACCGTCACGCCATGGCTCACCCGAGTGCACACGTCGTGACAGAATTCAACGCAGGGTCTATCGTCAACTGCGAGCGTGTGCCGCCGCGTTGACTGTCCGGAAAGGCGTCACGACGGCAGGGCTATTGACGGATGGCGTTTGAAGTGCTCACCCCTCATGGGGCTCAAGCCTGAACACCCGCACGGCCTCGGCCAGATGGCGCGCCTGATCTCTCAAGCTCTCTGCTGCAGCCGCTGACTGCTCGACGAGGGCCGAGTTCTGCTGCGTCATCTGGTCCAGTTGACCGATGGAGTTGTTGACTTGGCCGATACCGTTGCTCTGCTCTGCCGCAGCCACGCTGATCTCTCCGATGATGTGGGAAACGCGTTGTACGCTTTCCACAATCTCCTGCATCGTGCTGCCCGCTGCTTGTACCAAGCGAGCACCTGTCTCGACACGCTCCACGCTAGTACCGATCAGGCCCTTGATCTCTTTGGCGGCCTCGGCGCTGCGTTGGGCCAGGTTGCGGACCTCGCCGGCCACCACCGCAAAGCCACGGCCTTGCTCCCCGGCCCGCGCTGCCTCGACCGCCGCGTTGAGCGCGAGTATGTTGGTCTGGAAGGCGATGCCATCGATCACGCCAATGATGTCGGCAATGCGCTTGGAGCTGCCGTTGATTTCGTGCATGGTTGCCACCACTTCGGCTACAACGCTGCGCCCTTTGTCGGCGGTGCCGCTGGCAGACGATGCCAGGTCGTTGGCGGTATGGGCGCTGTGCGCGGTTTGGCTGACAGTGGCCGTCAGCTGCTCCATGGAACTGGCGGTCGACTGCAAGCTGCCTGCGGTCTGCTCAGTGCGGTGGCTCAGATCCTGATTGCCCATGGCGATCTCAGAGGATGCCGTGGCAATCGTTTCGGAAATTTCGCGTATCCGACGCGTGGTCTCTCGCAGCTGGCCCACCATTGCGCCCATGGCATGTAATACGCTGCCGGTGTCGCCCGAACGCAATCGGATCTCGGTGGACAAGTCACCGGTGGCCACCGCGGATGCAATGCGGGCTACGGCCGCTGGCTCGCCGCCGATTTGCCGCACCACGCGGCGCGCAGCCATCGTCAACGCTACGCCCACCAACACCGTAACCACAGCCAGCGAAATGGCCACCGCCGCGACGACTGCATTGCGCAGCACAACCGCGGCCTCGGTTCTGTAAGCGACGCGTACGGTGCCCACACGCGACCCGGTACCGTCGACGATGGCCTGCTCGACAGCGATGGTGCCATCCAAAGACGCCGGACGTGCCATCACATCTGCCGACAGAGACTTGTTCGACACATCCACGACTTCGGCAAACGCCAGTTCGGGGTCATGGGCCAGCTGCTTGACTAGATTGCCTATGGACGTGAGATCGAAGTTCGTCACGTAGGGACCGGCGACGCCGGCGAGCAGCTTGCCGGTGTTCTCCGCAGCTTGTCGCTGGTGCGCCTGCATGCGTTGCGAAATGGTGATGGTGGTCAGCCACGCTGCCACAATCGCTGCGGCCACCAGCATGGCGACTGTCGGTATGAGCAGTGACTTGTACAACGTGTCCAGACGAAGGTGCTTCAGCATGATGCTTACCTCATACGGCGGATGGACTATCGTCGGGTTCTTGCTACTGAATCTTGGTCTGGGTGACGGCCTTGCCGCCCTGAACGCGTGTCAGGTAGACCGCCTTTGAACCTTGGTGGCTGCTGGCCGAGAAGCCCACCTTGAACCCCCCGATATCTGCGGACAGTCCCTCGAGCGCAGCGACCAGCGAAGCCCGTGTGGGATCCCCACCTACCTTTTTCAGCGCTTCAACCAACACGGCTGCGTTGATGTACCCCTCGAGCGAGGTGTATCCCTGGTCAGCAGGCTTCACATCACCCTGGTAGCTCTTGACGATGGGCAGCGAGGCATCTTGCGGGGACGGCATCACCTGCGTGATGTACACGCCGTCTCCACTCGGGCCAGCCTCGGCGATGAAGTTCTCGGTACCGATGAACGAAACGGTGAGAAAGCGCGCGGTCACGCCTGAGTCTCGCGCCTTCTTCACGGCGGCTGCCATCTGCTTGTACGTTCCCACGAAGACGATTGCGTCGGGCGCGGCGGCTTTCATGGCTTCGACGCCACCTTCTACTTCCATCGAGTTGCGCTTGATGCGCGCCTCTGCGGCGATCTTCATGTCCCGCTTGAACAGCGCTCGGGCAATGCCGCCTTTGACAGCCTCGCCAAACGCGTCGTCTTGCATGAGCATGGCGATCTTCTTGGCTCCGACGTCCTTGGTCAGGCGCTCGACCATGGCCTCGGTCTCGTCGAAGTACGAGGCCCGGACGTTGAAGACCCACTTGTTGACCGGGTTGCGAAGGAACTCGGCGCCGGTGAACGGAAAGAGATAGGGCACCTGAGACTTCGAAGCCACAGGCACAGCGGCGCTCGATGTGGGTGTGCCGACATACCCGAACAGGGCAAAGACCTTGTCCATGCCGATCAGGGCTTCGGTGGCTCCGGCGGTCTTCGCGGGCTCATAGCCGTCGTCCTTGACCACCAGTGTCAGCTTGCGGCCGTTGACACCGCCCGCGGCGTTCACTCGCGCAAGGTACGCCTCGGCGCCTGACTTCATGCCTACGCCCAGACCCGCAGCGGGCCCACTCTGGGCATTGGCCATGCCAAGTTTGACCTCCGACGAAGTGACACCGTCTTCTGCAGATGCCGTGCCAGGTGCGGCTATTGCCGCGAGGATCGCAGTCGTTGCCGCTACGGCATGCACCACGGCGGCGCGACGGGTGGTAGGGGTCGAAGAGGACATAGTGGTACTCCAGGTCAAAAGCGCGAGATCGAACAAACTGAGTTCTTTGCGGTCAAGCTCACTGTCTTGTCGGTATTCCGGCGGTGCACTTCAACGCCGCGCCTACCGGCCACGTGCAAGACTTCACGCCGCAAGGGCAGACTCCGAATCGGGTTGATGCACACCAAAGATGCCAGCCGCACGGGCGCAGCATGCATTCCTGCCGAGGCGCCTGCTCATGTGATAAGAAGGTCGAATGCCGGGCAATTGCGGTCTCGTCCGGTGGCCGCGTCCGCACGTTCAGCGTTCGACGGCGACACGGATCAGCGATCGCTGGCTGGTCGAGTGGCGCGCGATCTCGCGTTGGATCGCGTCGATGTCTGCCTCAACCCGCGCAATCGCCTGCCGCAGTTCTGCACTCCTGCGCTGCTGCTGTGCGCTGGAACTCGTGTCAGTTGTTGTGGCCGCGTTCAGCTGTGAGAGCTCGGCCAGCAAGTCGCTGCGCCGGCCTTGCTCCCGCTTCAGTTCGAAGTCGAGTATGACGCGTGCATCGGCATCGCGCGCACGCTGGATCGATGTGTCGACGAAACGGGTCTCGTCGCGCGTCGCCGGTCGGGGTGTGTTCGCGGGAGCATTGGTTGGTCGCATCGCATTGCCAGCATGCGTGCGGACCATGCCGAACACCGCGTGGCAACCCCGGGCCCTGGCCTGCGCGGCGGTCAGCGCATCTTCGTAGACCGCTGGCGTGCCCGGACAGCGATAGACGACCGATGCGCCGCTGGGGTCAGCCATCGCCTTGGACAAGGCCAAAGCCATCGGCAGCGCAGCGAGCAGCCGGCCGATGGTGATCCGTTGGATGGTGAGCGTGGTCACGGGCCCTCGACTCAAGGCTTGCGCCCTTGCAGAGCGAGCTCGGTACTTGACGGGCCCCGATCGTGCTGCGAGCCGCCCGCCGGATCAGCGGAGTACACCTGAAGGAACTTCATCAACGCGGCAAACCGAAAGTCGCTGTTCTCGGCTTGCGAGTAGCCGTGGCCTTCGTGGGGCGCCATCAAGTACCACACTGGTGCCCGAGGCTGAACCTGCTGAACCAGCCGCTCGGTGGCGCTGCGCGGCACGATGGGATCGGCACCACCTTGCGTGATGAGCAGAGGCCGCCGGATCTTCTCAGCGCCCGTCAATGGTGACATTCGGTCGAGGAGCGCCTTCAGCTGGGCATCGCGCTCGTCGCCGAGTTCGCGGCGCCAAGCGTCCCGGCGCGACGGGTCGGCGGCTTCGGCCGGGGCCATCAGGCTGGTGTAGCCGCTGAGGCTCACTACGCCGGCAATGTGCTCCGAGAGCTCGACCGCAGCGCTCAGGCTGAGGTACCCGCCGTATCCGCCACCGGCGACGAATACCCGCCGCGCGTCGAGCGCCGGCTCGCTGGCGATCCAGTCGAGCAACGAGCGCAGATCGCGGATGACGTCTGTGCGCTTCGGTCCGTTGTCCAGATCCATGAACACTCGGCCGTAGCCCGATGCCCCACGAAGGTTGGGTTGGATCAAGGCAAA
>CALMQC010000679.1 GCA_937871895.1 uncultured Roseateles sp.
CAGGCCGATGAAGTCATGGCCCAGCTGCAACGCGTGCTCGCGCGCCATGTGCCCGGCTTCCCGGTCACCACCAGCCAGGTGCCGGCACGCCCGGGTTTTGGCAAGCCGTCGCTGGCCGGTGCGCCTGCCGGCAAGCCGTCATTGGCGGCCATGGGCGCAGGCGCCGAGGCGCCGATGGGCAACAAGCCCTCGCTGGCCGACGTTCCCGCCGGCTTCGGTGCCGGCGGCGCCATGGCCAGCTCGCAGCGCCTGATGGGCGCGATCAAGCATGCGCAGGAGTCCTTCCAGCGGCGCGTCGAGACGGTGGTGGGCACCGACGGCGTCAGCCCCTCGGCCGCCCAACCGGCGCTCGAAGACCTCGGCGCCCGCAACCAGGCCATCAAGCAGGTCCTGAAGCAGGCGGCCGACAGCCCGGCCCAGCGCGCGACCATCGAGATCGTGGCCATGATGTTCCAGAACATCCTGACCGAAGAGCGCATCCCGGCCTCGGTGCGGGTGTGGTTTGCGCGCCTGCAGATGCCGGTGCTGCGCGTCGCCATTGGCGAGCCCGAGTTCTTTGCCGAGGCCGAGCACCCGGCGCGCCGGCTCATCGACCGCATGGGTGCCTGCGTGATGGGCTTCAACACCGCCACGCCCAGCACGCCAAGCAGCGTAGCCGGTGGCGCGGCCATCCCCACGCCCACCGACACCCTGGAGCGCGAGATCAAGCGCATCGTGCAGGTCGTCGAGGCCTATCCGGACACCGGCCGGCGGGTCTTTGCGACCGTGCTGACCGAGTTCGAGAAGTTCCTCGATCACTACTTCCAGAACGAGAACGCAGCGACCAAACGCGGCGTGTCGCTGGCCCAGCAGGTCGAGCAGCGCGAGACCATGGCCATCCAGTACACCATCGAGCTGCGCAAGATGCTCAGCGAGGTGCCGGTGCAGGAGGGTGTGCGTGACTTCCTCTTCCATGTCTGGGCCGACGTGCTGGCCGTCACGGCGGTGCGCACTGGCGCGCAGTCCGAGGTCACCAAGACGATGAAGCGCGCGGCGGCCGATTTGATCTGGTCTGCCAGCGCCAAGGGCACGCGCGAGGAGCGCGCCGACGTCATCCGCCGCCTGCCGCCCCTGCTCAAGACCCTGCGTGACGGCATGGGCCACGCCGGCATGCCCAGCGACAAGCAGGATGAACACATCCGCGCCCTCAACAACGCGCTGGCGGCCGCCTTCACGGCCAAGACGGCGGTCATCCCGCGCGAGCGCCTCGATGAACTGATGGAGCAGCTCGAAGACCTCGAAGCCATGCTGCCCGACGGCGAGGGCGACGACGCTCAGGTCGACGAGATGCTGGTGCGCGACCTCTCCGGCCACGAGTCGGACGGCATGGAGGTGGTGGCCGAGGGCGGCTCCGCCCCCACGCCCGCCATGGTCGCCTGGGCCCGCGAACTGCAGGTCGGCGGCTGGTTCATGCTGGACTACCGGGGCCGCAACGAGCAGGTCCAACTGGCCTGGCGCGGCCTGCGCAAACAGCTGGCGCTCTTCGTCACGCCCAAGGGCCGGGGCGTGCTGTTCTCACTCAACCGCATGGCGGCCTTCTTGCAGGCCGGCCTGCTGCTGCCGGCGCAGGACGAGGCGCTCACCGTCCAAGCCACGCGCAAGGCGCTGGCCAAATTGGACGCCGACCCCAGCCGACTCCTGAACTGAAAACGGCGCCTGAGGCGCCGTTTGTTCGAGCAAGAACTGCTCAGTGGATCAGTCGGTCTTCCGGGGCGACGAAGAGTTCGTCGAGGATCAAGGCGTCGGGCTCCTCGCCGACGCTCCAGAACACCATCAGCACGATGATCTTCAGGTCTTCCAGATCCATGGGGCTGCCGGGGATGGCCATGGCGCGGTCGATCACCATCTCGCGCATCGGGGCGGGCAGCACGCCGGCGTTTTCCAGGAAGCGGATGAAGCCGACCGAGGTCTCACCCAGGTGCTCGATCTCGTGCGGCATGTACACCCGCACGCTCAAGGGGCCCTGGGCCTCGGCCGCTTGTTCGAGGGACTCACCGGCGCTGGCCAGGCCGTCGAGCCAGGACAGGGCTTCCTGGATCTCGTCGGTTTCAAAGCCGACCGCCGTGAGCTTGCGGGTCAGCTGGGCGTGGTCCGGGCAGGCGTCCGGGCGCCAGTAGGTTTCGTAGAGATAGACCAGGACGTCGAACATGGTGAACCCATGATAGCCGAGCGTTTTCGGGCGTCACGCCCGAATAGCCCCGGGTCGGGGGTGTTCATTTCAGCCCGTCGTGCGGCGCTGAAACAGCTGGCCGGCGAGCCGAGCCACCAGGCCGTCCAGCTCCAGCTCCAGCAGCTGGGCGTTCAGCTCCGCGGCTGTCCAGCGGCCGCGCGCCAGCAGGGCGTCGAAGCTGACGGGGTCATGGCCCAAGGCCTCCAGCACCGTGGGGGCGGGCGCCTCTTCGTCCTCGTCGGGGAGCAGGGCTTCATCGCTGGGCGGGGCGTCGGAGGCGGGAGCCCGGGGCAGGGGCAGCAGCTCTTCGAGGATGTCCTGGGCCGACTCGACCAGCTTGGCCCCCTGGCGGATCAGCGCATGGCAGCCGCGTGCCTGCGGCGAGTGGATGGAGCCGGGGATGGCGAAGACTTCGCGTCCCGCTTCCAGCGCCTGCCGTGCGGTGACCAGCGAGCCCGACTGCACGGCCGCCTCGACGACCAGGCAGCCCTGACTCAGGCCGGCAATGATGCGGTTGCGGCGCGGGAAGTTGGGGCCCAGCACCGGCGTGCCCAGGGCGTACTCGCTGATCACCAGGCCGTGCTGCGCGACGCGGGCCGCCAGGGCCGTGTGGCGCTTGGGGTAGACCTGGTCCATGCCCGTGCCCACCACGGCGATGGTGCGGCCTGCGACCTGGAGCGCGCCTTCGTGCGCGGCGCCGTCGATGCCGAGGGCCAGGCCCGAGACGATGCAGTAGCCGCCGCGCGCCAAGCTGGCCGCGAAGGCATGCGCGTTGTCCTTGCCTTGGGCGGTCGGGTTGCGGCTGCCGACGATGGCGAGCGCGGGTTCTCGCAGCGCGGCCCGGTCGCCCCAGAGGTAGAGCAGCA
>CALMQC010000680.1 GCA_937871895.1 uncultured Roseateles sp.
TAGCGCAGCGAAGGCCGTTTCAGCGGCGCGCCGTACGCAGCCCCGGCGACCCGTTATCGCGCCAACCCTGCGGCCCCACCGACCCGTTGTCGCGCAAACCCTCCATCACCGCCAACGTCCAGCCCCGACAATCGCGGCCATGACTTTCATCGACCAACTGCGCGCCGCCCGCGCGCAAAACGACTCGCATCTCTGCGTCGGACTGGACCCCGATCCCGCCAAGTTCCCCGGCGCCTGGAGGGGCGACGCCAGCAAAATCTTTGACTTCTGCGCCGCCATCGTGGACGCCACGCATGACCTGGCCATCGCCTTCAAGCCGCAGATCGCCTACTTCGCCGCGCAGCGCGCCGAGGACCAGCTCGAACGCCTGATCCAGCACATCAAGCGCGTCGCGCCCCAGGTGCCCGTCATCCTTGACGCCAAGCGCGGCGACATCGGCGCCACCGCCGAGCAGTACGCCGTCGAGGCCTTCGAGCGCTACCAGGCCGATGCCGTCACGCTCTCGCCCTTCATGGGGTTTGACAGCGTCGAGCCCTATCTCAAGTACGAGGGCAAGGGCGCCATCCTGCTGTGCCGCACCTCCAACAAGGGCGGCGACGACTGGCAGATGCAACGCCTGGCTGACGTGCCGGGGCAGCCCCGCCTCTTCGAGCACCTGGCCCACCTGGCACAGACGCAGTGGAACAAGAACGGCCAGCTCGGCCTCGTCGTCGGCGCCACCTACCCTGAGGAGCTGGCCCGTGTGCGCGCGATTGCGCCAGACCTACCGCTACTCGTTCCCGGCGTTGGCGCCCAGGGTGGCGACGCAGCGGCCACCGTCAAGGCGGCGGGCACGGCCGCGCCGCTGATGGTCAATTCCTCGCGCGCCATCCTCTACGCCGACAACGGCCCCGGCTTCGCCGCCGCCGCAAGGCGGGTGGCGCAAGCCACGCGCGACGCCCTGCGGGGCTGACGCCTACCCACCATGACCACCCTGGCCGACCCCATCTCCACCCTGATCGGCCAGGGCTCGCCAGCGCCGGAGGCCGACCCGCTGGCCCGCATCACCCAGGGGCGCGCGCTGGCCGTGTTCCTGGCGGGCTGTGTCGGTGTCTTCGCGCTGCTCACCGGCCTGCTCGCGCTGGACCGCCAACCGGGCGAGCCCTGGGGCGGCTGGCTGCCGCCACTGCTGGCCGGGCTGATCGCGCTGGGCGCCTTGCTGGCGCTGGCCCAGCCCAGCCGTGTGCTGCGCAGCCGGGCCCCGTGGCTCACTGTCGCGCTGCTGGTGCTGATGATGCTGCTGCCCGTCGTCGTCAGCGGCTCGCGCCACCTCGGCCTGCGCGGCAGCCACCTGGCGCTGATGAGCCTCGTCGTGGCCTTCACCACCGGCATGCTGGGGCGGCGTACCGGGCTGGTGTTTGCGCTTGGCGGCACGCTGGCGCTGCTGGCGCTGTCGGTCGTCGAGCGCCTTTCGGGCTGGACGCCCTCCACCGGCACCGGCGAGAGCCTCGGTGTGCGCCTCGTCATCCACCTGTGCATGCTGGGCCTGGGCCTCATCGTCGGGCTGGGGCTGCACCGCATCCTGCGCAAGGCCCTGGCCGATGGGCATGAGCGCATGGCCCAGTTCCAGGGCCTCTTGCAGATGGCCGTGGACTGGTACTGGGAGATGGACCAGCACTTCCGCTTCACGCACATCGTCGAGATGACGGCCGGCATCAGCGGTCTCGGCGGCAGCGAGCGCATTGGCCGCACGCCTTGGCAGATCGACATCGGCCTCTCTGACGAAGACCTCGATGCCCACCGGGCCGACCTCGAATCCCACCGCCCTTTCCGCGGCCTGCTCGCGCGCCGCAGCGACGAAGCCGGCCAGCCGCGCTGGGTCTCGATCAGCGGCGAGCCGCGCTTTGATGCGCAAGGCAACTTCCGCGGCTACTGGGGCACCGGGCGCGACGTGACGCGCGAGGTGGCGGCCGAGCAGTCCGTGCAGGCCACCGAGGCGCGCTACCGCGAGCTGTTCCGCCGCAGCCCCTCGCCGCTGGTGGTGCACCGCTGGGGCCGCGTGCTCGACGCCAACCCCGCTGCCATGGCCATGTTTGGCTACACCCAGCGCTCGGGCATGGAGGGGCAGGACCTCTTCAGCCACTACGAACCCGGTGACGACGAAACCGCCCGCCGCCAGGCCGACCGCCTGGAGACCCAGCCCCCCGGCGCCATGCAGCCCATGCAGGAGTTCCGCCTGCTCACGCTGTCACGCCGCCGCCGTCTGGTGCAGGCCACCAGCGTGCGCGTCGAGGTCGCGTCCGGGCCGGCCACGCTCACCTTCTTCACCGACCAGACCGAGGCGGCCCGTGCGCAAGAGGCCCTGCGTCGCTCCGAAGGCCTGCTGTCCCATCTCTTCGAGACCAGCCCCGACCCCATCACCCTGACCGAGCTGGACAGCGGCCGCTACACCCTCGTGAACAAGGCCTTCGAGGACTTCAGCGGGTACACGGCCAGCGAGATCGTCGGGCGCACCGCGCTCGACATCGGCATCTGGCACAACCCCGCCGAGCGTGACGCCCTGATGGCCGAACTGCGCGCCGCCGGCCACGTGCGCGGCCGGGCCGTCATCTTCAAGCGCAAGTCCGGCGAGCTGATGACCATGCAGATCTCGCTCGCGCCCTTCACCATGGACGGCACGCACTACCTGGTGCTGTTCGCGCGCGACGTGACGCAGAACGAGCTGGACCGCCTCGTCCACGCCGCCGTGCTGGAGAACGCCTCAGTCGCCATCGCGCTCACGCGCGAGCACCAGTTCCGCCTCGCCAACCCGCACGCCGAGCGCATGTTCGGATGGCCGGCCGGCACCCTCATCGGCCAGCACGCCAGCGTCGTCTGGCCCAGCCTCGACGCCTGGAAGGCCTCCACCGCCGTCATCGGCCCCAAGCTCAAGGCCGGCGAGCTGGTGGACGCTGAGTTCGAGATGCGCCGCCGCGATGGCTCCACCTTCCTGGCCCGCCTGATGGCCCGCGCGCTGGACCCCAACCACGCCAGCCGCGGCGGCACCCTCTGGATCATGGAAGACGTGACAGAGCGCCGCCGCACCGAGCAGGCCCTGGCCCAGGCCAAGGACGACGCCCAGGCCGCCAGCCGCGCCAAGAGCGCCTTCCTGGCCAACACCAGCCACGAGATCCGCACCCCGCTCAACGGCCTGCTCGGCCTGGGGCGCCTGGCCCAGCGCGCCGACATTCCCGAGCCCCAGCGCCGCGAGTACCTGGACCAGATGGTTGCCAGCGCCGAGAGCCTCTCGGGCCTGATCTCCGACATCCTCGACCTCTCCAAGATCGAGGCCGGCCGCCTGACGTTGGAGTCCCAACCCTTCTCGCTGCGCGAGCTGCTCGCGGCGATGCAGACGGCCTACCTGCCGCTGGCCCAGAACCGCAGCCTGTTGCTGGAGCTGCAGGTCGATGAAGACGTGCCCGCCTGGGTCTTTGGCGACCCGCTGCGCACCCGCCAGATCCTGGCCAACTTCCTCAGCAACGCGCTCAAGTTCACCCAGGAGGGCAGCATCCGCGTGCGCGCGCAGCGCCTGCCCCCGCGCGGCGAGACCGAGCATCTGCGCATCAGCGTCCAAGACACCGGCCCTGGCATCCCGGCCGAGCAGCAGGCCCGGCTCTTCCAGCCCTTCACCCAGCTCGACGAGTCCATCACGCGCCGCTACGGCGGCACCGGGCTGGGCTTGTCCATCTGCCGCGAGCTGGCCCAGCTGATGGGCGGCGACGTCGGCCTCAGCAGCAGCGCCGGTGAAGGCGCCACCTTCTGGGCCGACCTGCCCTTCCCCACCGCGCCCAGCCCTTCCCTCGCCCCCCGCGCGAGCGCGCCGATGACGACATCCTCAAAGGCCGCCGCGTGCTGATGGTCGAGGACCACGCCGTCAACATGCTGATCGCCGCCGCGCAGCTGGAGCAATGGGGCCTGGAAGTGGCCCAGGCCAGCGACGGCGCCCAGGCCGTCGAGGCCGTGCGCGCCGCCGCCAGCACCGGCCGGCCGTTTGACATCATCCTGATGGACGTGCACATGCCCGTGATGGGCGGCCACGAGGCCACGCGCGAGCTGCGGCGCGACTTCTCGGCCGCGCAGCTGCCCATCATTGCCCTCACCGCCGCCGCCCTCGTCTCCGAGCGCGACGACGCCCTGGCCGCCGGCATGAACGACTTCCTCACCAAGCCGCTCGACCCGCCCAAGCTGCGTCAGACGCTGCTTCGTCTACTGGGCTCTACCCCGTCCTCAGCACCATGAACACCCAAGCCGCCCAAAAAACCTACCGCTACTACGACCTCATCATGGCGGCCTTCGTCTGCGTGCTGCTGTGCTCCAACCTCATCGGCCCGGCCAAGGCCGCGCAGCTGACCTTGCCCGTGCTTGGCACCGTCACCTTCGGGGCCGATTTGTTCTTCTTCCCCATCAGCTACATCTTTGGCGACATCCTCACCGAGGTCTACGGCTACGGGCGCGACCGGCGCGTGGTGTGGGCCGGCTTCGGGGCGCTCGCCTTTGCGGCCTTCATGGCCTTCGTCGTCGTCCACCTGCCGCCGGCCGACAACGCCTTCATGGCCGAGTACCAGCAGCACGTCGAAGCCGTCTTCGGCAACACCTGGCGCATCGTGGCCGGCAGCATGATCGCCTTTGCCGCCGGCAGCTTTGCCAACAGCTTCGTGCTGGCCAAGATGAAGGTCGCCATGCAAGGCCGCCACCTCTGGGCCCGCGTCATCGGCTCCACCGTCATCGGGCAGGCGGTGGACACCAGCCTCTTCCTCACCATCGCCTTCTGGGGCATCTGGCCACACGAGCAGCTGATATCCGTGCTGGTCGCGCAGTACCTGTTCAAGACCCTCTGGGAAGCCGTCATGTACCCCGTCACCGCCAAGGTGGTCGGCTTCCTGAAGCGCATCGAGAACGAGGATTACTACGACCGGGGGACGGACTTCAATCCGTTCAAGGTCAGGGTCTGAGGCCGCGAAGAACCGCGACGCAGCGACGCCGCAGGTGTCGAGATCTCTGACACCGTAGACCGCCTCCCCGGGTCGCAAACGCGTACGCGCCTGGGAAGGCGCAGCATCGGCAAGAAAGTTGCTTGTTGTGTCAGGCTTCAATCCCTGCCTCAGCCCATGACCACTCCTTCGCTGTTCAAGCCCGCGCGCCTCTTGGCCTTGGCGCTGTCGCTGACCTCCCTGCAAGGCGCCCACGCGGACGTCGTGTTCAACGCGCCTCTCGATCTGCTGCTCAACGCCGTCAACGCCAGCGGGAACTTGATTGCGACTGCCGGGCTAGATTTGTCCACGGCGGGCAGCAGCCGCGCCAGCGGCAATGCAAGCCTCTCCGCCGGCCGAGACGCCACCCTGGGCGACCTCACGGCGGAAGGCAAGCTCTCCGTCTCGACGGCCAGCCAGCTCACCGTGACGGGCCCGCTGGTAGCGGGCCTCAGCACACAACTGGACGTTGGTACTCAGCTAAAGATCAGCGGTGAGTTGACGACCGGCACCTCGCTGTCGGCAACGGTCGGTGGCGACACGCAGGTCGTCGGTGGTCTCATCAACGCAGGTCAGGCTGCGAGCGTCACCACGGGTGGCGCCATGAGCTTCAAGGGCGTTGCCACCGTAGGCACCGGCCTGTTGCTGTCGGCGGGCACCACGCTGAGTGGCAACAGCCTGGCCTTGACGGCAGGCAATATCGCTTCTTTGACAGCCGGCACGGACCTCAGTCTTGCGGTCGCCTCTGTGGTGGCCGGCGGCGCCGCCAGCCTCACCGCCGGCCACGATCTGGCCTTTGCGGGCAACGCCCAGAGCGCCCAAAGCTTCAGCGCGCTGGCGTCCCACGACCTCAACTTCTCGGGAAGCATCAAGGTCGGCACCGGCGCCGATCTCACCGCCGGCTCTGGCCTGACACTGGGCAGCACCCAGGTGCAGGGCAACCTCGCCCTCACCGTCCACATCTCGGGCCCACTCTCCGTCACCGGCAACGCCTCCGTCTCCGCCGGCAACGACCTGTACGTGGGCGCAGAGGTCAAGGTGACTCAAGCGCTCAGCCTCAGTGCCCCCGTGCGCCTGGAGATCGCTGCGATGGTGGAAAGCAAGCGCCTCGCTGTCGCCAGCCAGCAGCTCGAATTCGACATCGGCACACCGACGAGCTTCGGCGGGTTCCGAGTGACCCAAACCGCCAGCTTCGACGGCCTGGACGCCATCCTCGTCAACTTCGCCAATGGCTTCAGTTTCCTGGACGGCGAGGTCTTCGATCTCGTGGCGGCCGGAACGCTGAGCGGCATCACTGAGGCCATGTTCTCGGTGCACAACCTCAACGCCAACTTTGGCTATGCGGTTGCAGTGGATGCCACCAGCGTGCGCCTCACGGTTTTGGCCAAAGATCGGCACGCCGTGCCCGAGCCGGCCACCCTGGCGCTGCTCCTATTGGCCTGTGCCGCAGCAACTTTGGCCGCAAGGCGCCGGCGTCACTGACCCCTGCGCCGGCGCTGTTGTGCGCAAAGTCACAGCTGGGCGCTCTCACCCCCGGGCTGGGCGATAGGCATCCGCCGAGACTTGCAGTTCGTCACCGACACGCTGCCAACGGCGGCTCTAGGATCGCTGCCATGACGGATGCCCCCTTCGACCGCCGCTGACAGCACCCCGCCCGAGGCCCTGCCGCCTGACGCGCTGAGTACCCGCCGGGTGCTCTCGCGGCGCGACTTGAGCCCTGCCGTGCAGGGGCTGACGCAGCTGAGCAATGCCCGCTTTCTGGCCGATGTCGCCATGAACTGGGGCCTCATCATTGGCATGGCGGCGCTGGCGATATGGACCGGCCATTGGCCGGCCTATGTGCTGGCGATCGTCGTCATCGCCACCCGGCAGCATGCGCTCGGCATCCTGATGCACGACGGCACGCACTACCGTTGCCTCACCTCACGCTCGCTCAACGATGCGGTGAGCGACATCCTCTGCGCCTTGCCGGTGGGCATGCTCACCTCGCGCTACCGCTACGAGCACTTGCAGCACCACCGGGGCCTCAACACCGACGACGACCCTTACTGGGTCGACTTCAAGCTAGACGACACCTGGCACTGGCCCAAGCCGCCGGCCGCCGCGGCCTGGGTGTTTGCGCGCGACCTGCTGGGCCTCAACTCGCAGCGCTGGGGCCGCGTGCAGTGGCGCTGGTCGCCCTGGGTCAACCACTTCAAACGCACCGACCCCAAGGGCCCGCCGCCCACCACGAAGGCAGAGCGCCTGCGCATCTACGGCTTCCACCTGGCGGTGCTGGGCGCGCTCGTCGCCACCGGAGCGTGGCTCAACTTCGCGTTGCTGTGGCTGCTGCCGCTGATGACGCTCACGCCTGCCATGGTGCGGCTGCGGACCATTGCCGAACACCTGCTCATCGCCAACACCGACGAACTCGACGCCTCGCGCCACACCGTGGGTACCTGGCTGGAGCGGTGGAGCATTGCGCCCCACAACATCAACATCCACCTCGGCCACCACCTCTACCCCGCCGTGCCCTACTACCGGCTGCCGGAGCTGCACGCCGAGCTGATGAAGGACCCGCGCTACGCCAGCCGCATCGTCACCAGCCCGGGCTATCTGGGATTTGGCAAGGACTGGATGTTGGGCCTGATGATCCAGCGCCAACCACGCGCCTGAGGCTCTACCGGCCGTTCTCTCCCGCCCGCGGGCCGCAGCCCTAAAGCGGCAAAGAGCGCTTACGCTCCCCCGTCAACGCAAACCAGGCATTGCCCACCGCCGGCGCGATGGGCGGCAGGCCGGCCTCGCCCACACCGCCCGGAGGCGCCTCGCTGTCCACGAAGAAGGTGTCGATCACCGGCGTGTCGGCCAGGGTGAGCATCGGGTAGTCGGGGAAGTTTTGCTGCTGCACGCGGCCGGCGCGGATGTCGATGCGGCCGAAGAGCGCAGCGCTGAGGCCAAAGATGACGGCGCTCTCCATCTGGCGGGCCACCTGCCCCGGGTTGATGACGGTGCCGCAGTCGATGGCACACACAACGCGGCGCACGCGCAGACCACCTTCAGCCTTCTCAACTTCGGCCACCTGGGCCACGATGCTTCCCACGCTCTCGTGCAGCGCCACGCCGCGCGTGCGACCCGGCGGCAAGGCTTGGCCCCAGCCGGCGGCCTCGGCGGCGCGGCGCAGCACGGCAGCGTGGCGGGGCAGGCCATCGAGCAGGCTCAAGCGGAAGGCAACCGGGTCAGCCCCGGCCGCATGGGCGAGCTCGTCGATGAAGCTCTCGATGAAGAAGGCGTGGTGGGAGTGCCCAACCGCGCGCCAGGGGCCAATAGGCACGCCGCTCTTCGTGGCGACATGGGCCAGGCGCAGCGCGTCAAAGGCATAGGGCTGCGTAAAGATGCCCTCGGCGGCGGCCTTGTCGGGCGCGTCCTGCGGCTGGCGCAGGGCGGCGGGCAGGCGGGTGTCGAGGAAGGCCGTGCGGTTGAGCAACTCGATGCGGCCGGTGCGCTCGGGCTCGATGCGCTCCAGCCAGCGGGCATAGAGGGCGTCGCCCGCATGCGTGACGGCGAGGGCCGTGGGGCGGCCCTGGGCATCCAGGCCCGCTTGCATCACGGCGGCGGCGGCGGGGCGGTAGAAGTCGTGCGTCATGTCTTCCTCGCGCGACCACACCAGCTGCACGGGCGCGCCGCTGCACTCCAGCGCCACGCGCGCGGCCTGCGCGGCGTAGTCCACGTCGAGCCGACGCCCAAAGCCGCCGCCGAGATAGGTGACATGCACGGTCACAGCCTCGGGCGCAACGCCCACCGCCCGCGCCGCTGCCGCGCGCGCGTGGCTGGGCGCCTGCGTGGGCAGCCAGAGCGTGACCTGCCCATCGCGCACCTGGGCCGTGCAGTTCATGGGCTCCAGCGGCGCGTGGGCCAGGTAGGGTGCGGTGTAGACAGCCTCGACACGCCGCGCGCTGCGGGCGATGGTGGCGGCGGCATCGCCTGCTTCCGCAAAGGCAAAGCCCCCGCCGCTCGCGTGCGCCTCCTGGGCTTGACGCAGCAAGTCGCGCGCAATGGCGTCGGAATCGACCCCGCCACCGACCGGCGGCGGCCAGGCCACTTGCAGGGCACGCGCGGCCTGCTGGGCATGCCAGGTACTGCGGGCGACCACGGCGTAGGCCGGTTGCGAGCCCGCCATGGGCGGCAGCGCCACCACGCGCACCACGCCCGGCAGGGCGCGCACGGCGTCCACCTGCGCGGTACCCAGCCCGCCCCCGAACCAAGGGCAATGCTGGATGGCGGCGTAAAGCTGGCCGGGCAAGCGCACGTCCATGCCAAAGCGCGCGCTGCCGTTGACCTTGCCGGCGAGGTCAACACGCGGCGCGGCCTGCCCGATCACGCGCCACTCGTTGCGCGGCTTGAGGCTGACAGTACCCACACGCCGCCCCGCCGCGCTGGCGGCGTAGGGCCCGAAGTGGCCGAGGTCCTGCGTGCCGTGGCGAATGTGGCCGGCCTGGATGCTGAGGCCCTCGGGCGTCAAGCCATGCTGCTCGGCGGCCGCAGCCAGCAACTGGGCGCGCGCGGTGGCGGCGGCCAGGCGCAGTGGCTCCCAGGCATCCGGCAGGCTGGTGGAGCCGCCGGTGACATTGAGCCCCAGTTCGCGCCCGAGCTTGGCGCCGAACCACGCGGCCAGGCGCACGTTCAGCCGGCCTTCGTCGCGCGGGCCCATCTCCCGGGGACCGAACGGCAGGTTGCCCACGCTGGCGGCCACGTTGCCGTAGAGCGTGTCGTGCCCGGCTTCGATGATCTGCACGCGCGCAAGCGGCAGGTCCAGCTCCTCGGCCACGAGCTGCGCCAGGCCCGTGTGCGCGCCCTGCCCCATCTCGCTGCGCGGCGAGGCCAGCAGCACGCTGCCATCCGCCGCGATCTTGATCCAGGCGTTGAGGCCGATCTGGCCGTCCACCACCGGCAGCGTCTGCGGCTTACCCAAGCGGCCGCGCGGCGGCGCGGCGCAAACGCCCACGATCAGCGCCCCGGCGGCCCCCAGGCCCGAGAGAAGAAGTGTTCTGCGCTTCACTTCTTCCCCACGTCCCGAGGCCACAACCGCGCCGCCTGCTTGATGGCCGTGCGCACGCGGGGGTAGGTGCCACAGCGGCAGAGGTTGGTGATGGCGGCGTCGATGTCGTCGTCGCTGGGGTGGGCGTTGTGCGCCAGCAGCGCAGCG
>CALMQC010000681.1 GCA_937871895.1 uncultured Roseateles sp.
GCCCAGGTCTCGTCGGTGGAACCGTCATCGATGACGATGTATTCCAACGCCGGGTAGTCCTGCGCCAGCACACTCAGCATGGTCTCGCGCAGGTAGGCGCCTTGGTTGTGGGCGGGGGTGACGAGGGTGACGACGGGCTGAGTCACTTAACGGCCCTCGTCAGCACTGGCGTACGCAATGCCCAAAGCCAGAGCCATGCGCCGTCTGCCGCCATGCGCAAGGTCCAGGCCCAGGCGGCACCTTCTACGCCCCAAAGAGTGCAGAGCACATTCAGCGCCATCGCGTACGGCAATAGCAGGGACGACTGCACCACCGCAAGTGCACGAAACGCGCCACGCGCCTGCAGCCAGGTGGAAGGCAGGTAGGCGACTGCGTTGAAGGCCAGACCTACGCACATCACCTGCAGTACCGGCACGATGGCAGGGTCGAAAGCTGCGCGCAGCCAGAGCCGGGTCAGTGGCTCGGCCGCCACCGCTAGCAGGGCCAGCGGAGGAAGCACTAGGAGCAGTAGCGGGCGCAAGGCGCGTAGCAGGTGGGCCTGCACACCAAGCGGGGCATTGTTGTAATCGTCACGTTCGCCCAGCCCAGCCCACTTTGGCATCAGGGCAGAGGCCATGGCTGCGGGCAGCAAGGTGAGTTTGGAGACCACCTCCTGTGGCGTTACATAGTGCGCGACCGCGCTAGCAGACACGCAGGCACCCACGACGAAGCGGTCCAACGCGGCCACGACGGGGCTCACTGCAGACGCGATCGTCAGCCACCCACTGGCAACCAGCAGACGCTTGCGCTCAACGCGCTCAACGGCCCCGACACCCAGCACGCGTCGCACCGCCACAAAGTACAACAGGCTGGCTACCAAGCGGCCACCAGTCAGAGCCCAGGCAATGGCCACCAGATCCGGCCCCCAGACTTGCAGAAAACACCAGGGCCCCAAAAAGGTCCAAGCCCCCATCGGCAGCCGCAGCACATTCAGAGCAAAGAAGGACTGTGTGCCTTCGAGTACGCCACGGTAGGCGCTGGTCAGGAGAAAGAAAGGCAAACCGAGCGCCAACACCCGCAGTGCATTCACCGCCGCCTCTGGGTCGGGCACCTGCTGCCAAAGGCCAATCACGCCCGGCGCCATGAGCAGCAGCAGCACGCTCATCAAGGCACCCACGCCGGCCAGCATCCAGACCCCAGCACATGCATATCCACGTGCTCGTGGCGTGTCCCCTCGCGACCAGGCCGTCGCGACCCCTTGAGCCAGCGCATTGGACAGGCCGAAGTCGAACAGCCCGAAATACGCCGCCACCGACCACAGCAAGCCCAAGACGCCAAACCGCGCTGGCCCCAACTCCACGAGCAACTCGGGGATCAGCGCCAGCCCCAGCAGCAATGGCACACCCAGGCCGACCAGGTTCAGAAGCGTTGGGCCGGCAAGTTTCAATGGGAGCTCAGGTCGTGAAGGGGGCTTCGCGGAAGGGCCCGGAATTCTAGGAGCCCGACTGCCGCGTTGACGGGCAGGACCGCACTGCGCCGCTTGATTTGCGAGGTTCAGCGATCGCTGCGGCGGCCTCTGCACGGGCCCGGGCCTCGTTAAAATTCGCAGCCCTCAACGGCGATGGCTACAACATGGCATCGCAAGCTTCCACTCCCCCCCTTCGCGCATGAACAAGCTCGCCCGCCTGATCGGCCTGTTGCTGGTGCTGCATGCGCCCAGCTGCTTTGCCTACATTGACCCCAATGCGGGCGGCCTGCTGTTCCAGATCCTGACGCCGGTTTTCGCGGCCATCGTTGGGGCTTGGCTCTTCCTGCGGCGCTGGCTCACAGAGACGCTGCGGCGGCTGTGGCGGCGGCTGCGCGGCAAGCCGGCCAAATGAGTGCCGAGGCTTCGGCCGCGGCCAACCCGGACCTGGAGCCTTCGCTGTGGCGTCTGGCCAGCAGCGGCGCCGCCGGTCTCATCGTGCTGTGGATGCCTGTGGCGCTGCTGCGGCAGATCGACGCCTTCCTTGGCTTCGAGACCTTGCCAGAGCTTGCGCGCGACGCAGGTCTGGCCGCCTGGCTGCTGGCGGCGCTCGCGTTGGTGCTGGCTGCGACCGGTCGGCTGCTTGGGTTCGTGATCGCGCGCGCGACCAGGGCCTCACTCGGGCGGGCCGTGGCTTGGAGCGCAGTTCTGCTGCCGGTGGGATGGGTATGCGTCTGGCAGCTGGGATCGGCGGGCTGGGCTTGGCTTCGGATGACAGTGCCACAGCTCCCGGCTCTTGGAGCCGGGCACCGTGTGGCGGCCGCAGTGGTCCTGCTTCTGGCATTGGCTTGGATGATTCGAAGTGGCGCCATCCGACGGCTGGCCCAGCGCTGGGCGCTCGCCCTGCTCGGTCTGCGCCCTTTAGCCGCCTTGGGCCTGGCCGCCGGGCTCTGGTTGATCGTCGCCCTACCTCCCAGAGTGCTGCCTTGGCGCGCGGCGCCCGCCTTGGCGCCACCACCGGCTCAGAAAAAGCCTGACATCTACTTCATCACGCTGGACACGATGGCGGCCGCCGATGCCGCCGTCTGCGGCGAAGCAGGCCCCACGCACATGCCTAGCCTCAAGACATTTGCGATGCGCGCCACTTGCTTCAGCCATCACTACGCATCCGCCAACTTCACGACGCCCAGCACGGCCACGATGGAAACCGGCACCCTGCCTTGGAACCATTGGGGGGTGCAGATCGTGGCCAAGATGGCCGAGCCGGCACGCTCGGCAACGCTGGCCGCACTGCTGCGCGCTCAGGGCTACGAGGCGCACGCCCTGAGCGCCAACCTGATGGCAAGCCCCCGTCACCACGGCAGCTTTGCCACTTACACCACCGAAGAAGTGTCGGACTCGCCGTCGCTGGGCTTAATCCCGCGTCGGGCGCTGTCGGTGTTCCCGGATACCTCGTTGCCCTTTTGGCTGGCGTCGATCATTCCCTTTCTGGACACCCTGGACGTCTACCACCACGCCGAACACAGCCCATTCGCGCCCGAGCTCACCTACGCCGCCGCGCTGAAGCGGCTCGACGCAGCCACCACAGGCCGCCCGCAGTTCTTCTGGGTCCACACGCTGCCACCGCACGACCCATATCTGCCGCCACCGAGCAGCAAGTACCAGCTGCTGCCCAAGGGCGAACTGGACCGCTGGTCCCAGATGCGCAGCATGGGCGACTACGCACCCGAGCAGCAAGGCCTGATCGACAAGCATCGGCTTCGCTACCGCGAGGCCATGTTGGGCGCCGATGCAGCGCTCGGTGCCTTCCTCGATGAGCTGGCGCGCCGCGGCAAGCTCGACTCGTCGGTCATCGTGATCACCTCAGACCACGGTGAGTCGTTTGAGCGCGGCTATCTCGGGCATGCGGGTGACTTGATCCACAACGCCGTCATCCGCGTGCCGCTGGTCATCAAGCTGCCTGGCCAAAACGAGGCACGCGTGGTCGACCAACCCGTCAGCCTGGCCGACGTGGCGCCCACCCTCGCTGCAGCCGTCAAGGCGGCGCCCTTGGCCGAGGCCGATGGCCGCAGCCTGCTGCCGGCCCTGGTCGGCGATACGCTGGAGCCCAAGCCCGTGTACAGCATGGCCATGGAGCGGCAAAGCCGCTTTGCGCCGCTGCGGCACGGGCACTACGCCGTCATTGACGGTCGCTACAAGTTGGTCCTGCACTTGGCCACGGCATCGATCGAACTGTTTGATGTGCTGGCTGACCCCCAGGAGCAGCGGGATTTGGCCACTGCAGAGCCGGACGTCGCCCAGCGCTTGCGCCGGCTCCTCGACGAGCGACTCCAGGCGGCGGAACAACGCAGGGCGCGACTGTTCAGCGGGAGCTAGATCGTGCCCACCAGCCCGCTGCACAGCTTTGACCGCGACCTGCTGCGCTGGCTTCAGGCCGGTGCCGAGTGGTCACGCTTGCCTTGGAGCCAACGACTGCAGTTGCACTGGCGCAGCCTCTGGGCCAGTTGGAACCGCCGACTCAGTGACGCCCAGCTCACACAGGGACTTGAGCTTGCCGCACCGCTCTTTATCGTCGGACCGTGGCGCAGCGGCACCACGGTGATGCACGAGTTACTGACTGCCGCACTGGACTGGCCGACCCCAGAGACGTGGCAGTGCATGAACGCCACCGCCTACCGCCTGCTGCCAGAGCCACCGCCGAGCGCGGCCGTCGCGCGGCCGATGGATGGGCTCGAAATACGCGCCCGTTCACCTCAGGAGGACGAGTTCGCCCTACTGAGCTTGGGCGTCGACTCCGCCTACCGCGCCTTCCTGCAGCCCTCGCGCTTGATGGAGCTGACGCACACCCTGGACCCTAAGTATTGGGATCAAACCAGCGCTCAATGGCTGCCTCGGTTCGAGCAATTTCTAGCCGGCGTGCTGGCCAGCCAGCAGCGTCCCGACGCACGCCTCATCCTTAAGTCACCCAACCACAGCTTCCGTCTGCCGGCCTTGCTCGCCCGCTTCCCAAACGCTCAGGTCGTCTGGATGCTGCGCGACGCGCCCAGCGTGTTCATGTCGAACCGCAAAATGTGGCGGCAAATGTTCGCCGAGCATCAGTTGTGCGATGCGGCTGCGGACCATCTCGACGCATTTATCGGTCAGGCACTCGCAAATTGTGCGGACCTGCTGGCCGGCCTCTCCACGCTCGAGCCGCAACGTCTGACTTTTTGCTGGCAAGAAGATTTGGCGGAGCAGCCTGCGCAGTGCGTCGCGCACGTGCTCGCCCAGCTTGGACTGCACATCCAACGCCCCGATGCCCTTGAGGCCTGCCTCGGCCGTATCGCCTCGGGCCGCATCGAGCACTACGACCTCACCGTGCCAACGGGCGCCGAGTCCGGCGTGGCCGCGTTGCAAGCCGCACAGCGCGCTATACCAAGGTATCGAAGCTCGTGATGGCCATCATCACGGCCACCATCACAAAGCCGATGACGACGCCGATCAGCAGGATGGCTACCGGCTCAATCAGGCCCAGCATGCGCTTTTGCAGCAGGGCCGCCGCCTCGCGCTGACTGCTGCCAAGTGCCAGCAGCATGCGCGGCAACTCGCCCGAGCGCTCACCAACGCGGATGAGGTTGAGGCGGGTGCGCGGGAACCAAGCCTGAGTCTCGAGGCCGCTGCTCAGGCTCTGGCCCTGCTGCAAGCCCTTGGCAGCCCGCTCAAGCCCGGCGCGCAGCGCGCGCAGGCGCAACACGCCTTGCGCGAGCTCCATGGCCGGCAGGATCGCTACTCGGTTCTGCAGCAGTGCACCCAGCACGGTGGCCCAGCGGCCGATCTCGGCCTGAACGAGCCAGGGCCCCACCACGGGTGTCCGCTGTAGCAACTGCAGCAAAGCCTCGCGCGTGCTCTCACGGGTCAGCGCGACTACGGCTGCGGCGATCAAAGCCCCGATCAGCGCCAGCGTCTCCCACAGGTGAGCGCGCACGAAGACGCCAGACTCGATGACCCATCGCGACATGTCGGGCACCTGACGGCTGCCACGAATCAGGTTCGCAAACCTGGGCACGACGCCCACAAAGATGAAGAACACCGCCAGCGTGCCTGCTCCCACGAGCACGCTGGGATAGATCAGCGCGCTGCGCAAGTCCTCGCCCGCCTTGCGGCTCAACTCCATCTGGTCGGCCGCATCCTGCAGTGCCTGCGCCAGGGCGCCGCTGGCCTCGCCGGCTTGCGTCAAGGCAATCACGTAGACCGGCATGCGCAAGTCGGGCTGCTTAAGTGCCTCGGACAGTCGCCCGCCGCCACGCACCAGGGCCTCCATACCGGCCAGCGGCTGCCCAAGCGCCTGGCCTTGATACGCCTCGACCAGACTGGGCAAGGCATCACCCAGGGCCACACCTGCCGACAGCAAGGTGGCCAATTCACGCAGGAGCACAACCTGATCCGCCAGCTTGATGCTGGCACGAGAGCGGCGCTGCGGCGCTGTCGGTGCAGCCACCGCGCGTAGCTGCACGGGCATCAGGCCCTGCGCACTCAGTTGCGCCAGCGCCGCCGCAGTGTCAGCCGCGTCGATCAAGCCGCTATGCGGCCGCCCACCAGCATCACGAGCGCTGTACTCGAAGCGCATCACTCACCCGCGCCACCGGTGGCGCGCAGCACTTCGTCGAGCGTCGTCACGCCTTGCACGACCTTGAGCAAACCCTCCTGGGCCAGCGTCCGATAGCCACGGCGACGCGCCATCTCGACCACCTGGGACTGCCCGGCCTCGCGGGCCAACGCATGCTGCATCTCGGCGTCGATGTCCAGCATCTCGTAGATGCCGACGCGCCCGCGAAAGCCATTGCCGTCGCAGGCCGGGCAGCCCTTGGGTGCCCGCCAACGGGGGCCCACGGTGCTCGACGCTTCGGCAGCATCGTCAGCCAATGCGAGTGCGAGATCGGCCTCGGCTGCGGCCGGTGCCTCGGAGGCGGGCACCGCACAACTCTCGCAAAGGCGCCGAACCAGCCGCTGGGCCATCACCGCGCGCAACGCAGCGCCAACGAGGAAGGGCTCCACGCCCATGTCGACGAGACGCGTAACGGCTGAGGGCGCGTCGTTGGTGTGCAGCGTGGCGAGCACCAGGTGACCCGTCAATGCCGACTGGATCGCGATCTCAGCCGTCTCCCGGTCACGGATTTCACCGACCATGATGATGTCCGGGTCGTGCCGCAGAAATGCGCGCAGAGCGCGGGCAAAGGTGTAGCCGATCTCGGGCTGCGCCTGGACCTGGATCACGTGCGGCAATCGGAACTCAACCGGATCCTCCACCGTCAGGATCTTGCGGCTCTGGTCGTTGGTGGCAGCCAAGGCCGAGTAGAGCGTGGTGCTCTTGCCCGCGCCCGTCGGACCGGTCACAAGGACGAGCCCATTGGCCAGACCCAGCCACCGCTTGAATTGCTGCAATTGGCTCTGACGCAGCCCCAATCGTTCCAGGCTGAGGTCAGCGCGCCGCTTGGGCAAAAGGCGCATGACGATCGACTCACCGAAAACGGCCGGGATAGTCGACACGCGCACATCCATCTCGGCCCCCGCCGCACGGGTCGAAATGCGCCCGTCTTGCGGCAGCCGGCGCTCGGCGATGTCAAGGCCGGCCACCAGCTTGATGCGCGAGGCCACAGCCGGGAAGCGGTCCATGCCAAGGCTCAGCCGCGTGTGCAATTGCCCGTCGACCCGAAGTCGCACTTCAAACTCCCGCTCGCCGGGCTCCAGATGGATGTCCGAAGCGCGCGACTCGACAGCCTGAGCGATCAGGTTGTTGACCCAGGCGATGACTGGCGCGTCTTCCGCCATCTCGCGCAATGCGCGCTCGTCCATCGCCGAGGTGATCTCACCTTGATCAAGGCGCTGCTGCCAGCGTTCAAAGTCGTCTGGCGCGATCAACCACCAAATGGCCTCGCCAAGCTCTGGATGCAATTGGGCCCACTCGCGCAGCTCGGAATCGAGCGGGTCAACGCTCGCCACCTGCCAGCGGCCGCCATCCCGCCAAGCCAAAGCCTGAAGCCGGCGCAAGGTGGCATTGGCGTTGCCGAGGGATACGGCCGCGTCACGCAGCGCCGCTTCGTCGAGTGCCTCGAAGCGGATCCATCCAAGCCCCAGTTGCTCGGACAACGCAGCAAACAACCGATCCGCCGTCACCGCACCCATGCGCAGCAACACAGCACCGATTCGCCCGCCTTGCTCAGCCTGGAAGCGCAATGCGCTGTCCAAGTCCTCCGCGCGAATCTGTTCGCGCCGAAGCAGCAGTTCGCCGATCAACGGCGCAATAGCGGCAGGCTCCACACCGTTCATGGCTTGGCGACGGGAGTGCCCGTAGCGTCTAGCGTCTGGGTACGCGCCCAGTCACCCAACGACTTGCGGAACGAGTCGGTGATTGCCTCTGCCTCCGAGGAATCATTGGCAATGTACGGAGTGATCAAGATGATCATTTCGCGCCGGGACTTCTTGACGGTTTGGTTGCGGAACAAGCTGCCGAGCAAGGGGATGTCCTTGAGGATAGGCACGCCGCCACTGCCATCTGTTGCCGAACCATCGATCAACCCGGCCAATAGCATGGTGGAGCCATTGCGAAGTGTCAGCTTCGTTTCCACCTTGCGAGTAGAGATCGTGGGGGCCGTCGTATTGCCTGCCGTCACTTGCACGGGCTGGCTGACCTCTTGCGATAAGTCGAGGTCTATCTGGTCGCCCGAGTGAATCACCGGCTTGATCTTGAGAATGACGCCTGTCGAGCGGTACTGGTAAGTCTGCAACAGGCCCGCTGTCGCTCCTGCAGTGGTCGTGGAGCCCAGTTGCTGCGTCAGTACCGGCACTTCGTCGCCAACTTGGATCAGCGCCGTCTCACCGTTGCGAGCCATCAATCGCGGGCTTGAGAGAATCGTCGCCCGCGAGTTGCTCGCGAGTGCGTCTATCGCGACACGTGCTGCGCCAGCGCCGTTCAAGATCTGGAAATTGAAGCCGCCGGTCGTGCCCGCCCCACTGCTGGCAGAGACCTTGTACCCAGCCTGTGCAGAAATGTGGTCCGACAACCACTGCACGCCCAACTGAGCACCTTCTTCGAGTTTGAGCTCGGCGACGGTTACTTCAATTAACGCGGATTTGGTGGGCCGGTCCAGACTTTGGAGCAACGCCGACACCTGACCGAACTCGTCCGCGTTGACCTGAAAGATCAGCGTGTTCGAAGCCTTGTCCACCACGACGTTCGCTCGGCCACTGGTGGCCGCTGCCGGAGTAGTGCCGCCCGCCGCCGGGGCTGGCGTGCTGGCAACGCTGCCCCCACCGCCCAAGACGCGCTCCAGCGTGAGGGCCAGGAGTTCTGCGTCTTTGTGCTTGACCGCATAGGTGAACAGGTTTTTGCCCACGCCGCGTTCGTTGGGTCGGTCCAAAGTTCGGGCCCATTCAGCGATATGCGCAGCCACCTTCTCGCCGGCCGCAAACACAAAAACCTGGTTCAAGCTGGAGACAGGCAGCAAGATGATGGGGCTGCGCAGGCCACCCGCGACCACGGGCGACCCGACTGGGTGTACCGCGTAGCCTTCGGCCGCCAAGACTTCAGCAAGTCGCCGGGCCATTTCATCAGCCGACCCGTAGGCTGGCGTCAGTGTGAGGCTGGTGCGGCCCTTGAGTGCCGGTTGATCCAGCACAGCGAGCGCCTCCAAGGCAGCCTTCACATTGTCGGGATTGCCGCTGATGAGTACCGCGTTGCGCGTTGAATCTTCTTGCACTCTGACCCGCTCGCCAAACAGTGTCCTCAGCCAGTTGACGACATCTGTCTGCCGTACAGACTGAAGCGGGATCAGCTGAAAAATGGGGCGCAAGGAAACGGGGACTTCGGGCAGAGCAGCCCCGTAGCGAATGCCCGGCAGGTCGCCCTGGCTGGCGTTGTCAGGCACCACCCGCACCAGGCCAGCGACTTCAACGACCGACAAGCCGTAGCTCTTGAGCAGCATCCTCATGGCCGACTCGACCTGAGCGGCCGTCTGTCCATGGCCCGCCTTGAAGGTGACGAGATCGGTACGGGCATTGACCGCCGGGTCGACACTGACGTTCTTCTTCAGCACGTCCGCGTAGACGACTTGAATAAAGGTCGGCAGCGCGACTTGCTGAAGGTTCACCGTCGCGACGGCCTCGTCAGTGGGAGCAGCGACAGGCGCCACGGCTTCCAGCTTTTGCACCTGTGCCTCAGGCGCCTGCGGACCCGCAACGACTCGGGTCTCGCCACGGGCCACACCGTCCGACCCTCGCGATGAATCACTCAAAGCGTTGGTCTTCATCAGGGGCGCGGGAATGGTTGGCGCCAAGGGCGCGCAACCCGCAAGCAACGACCCGACGATGCTCAGCGCTACAGGGACTGATACGCGTTGCCAATGCTTCATCTTGATTTCATTCACGGTAATCAGCCCCCAACGGAACCTGCTTCTTGCCCACGCGGATCAAAACTTCGCCATCCCGGATCTGGGTAATGGGCTCACCGCTTGGCACCTTGTCCCCAACACCCAAGCGCACTGCGGGCTTTCCGGCGAGCGCAAAGCCGATCAGCACACGGCGGTCCGCGCCACGTCCGTAAACCCCGGCGACTCGCCACCGCTTGTCTTCAGCTTTGGCGGCCGCAGCGGCAGCCAGCACCGCCGCCTCAGGCTCAAAGATTGGAGAACCTGCGAGCGCAATCGCACGCTCTGCCTGCTCTCTGCGCCCAGGCAAGTCGGGAAGTTCCCAGAC
>CALMQC010000682.1 GCA_937871895.1 uncultured Roseateles sp.
TCCAGGCTACGGGCCTCGGCGCTGCTCAGCGTGCGGCCGCTCACATGGCGCACCACGGCCGCCACCTCCTCGGGCGTGAGGCTGAGCTGGTCAAACACCGTGAGCCAGCCCGCCACCTGCCCGCGCGCGAGCGGCGCCGGCGGCGCCCGGCGGCTCAGCATCAAGAGCGACAAGCGCCCGCCGCTGCTGCGCGCCAGGTCCACCACCGCGTCCACCACGCCAAAAAAACCGCTGCCCGCGCCCAGGCGGTGGCAGTCGTCCAGCACGAGCGTGAGGCCACTGGGGTGGGCCTCCAGCCATTGGGCAAAAAACTGCCGGGCGAAGCGCTCGGGCTCGGTGCCGTGGGCGGGCGACCAGGCCGGCAGGTCCGCCGCGCCGGCCGTTTGGCGCAGGGCGTCGAACAGCGCGGCGATGTCCTCATCGTCTTCGTCCAGCCGGTACCAGATGCAGGTGCGCCCAGCGCCTTGCGCCTGCCGCACCCATTGCGCGGCCAGCGTCGTCTTGCCGGCGCCGGGCAGGCCCAGCATCCAAACCAAGGGCTGGTGGCTCAGTGCGCCAGACAGCGCCTGCAAGCTGCGGTCCCGCCGCCAGGCGGCCTCGACCGACGGCAGTGCGAGCTTGTAGGACTTCATGGCCCCGCCTTCAGGCCATCAGACGCTGCGCCAGCCAACTGCCCAAGGCCGCCGCGCCCAGCGCGCCCAGCAGGTGCAGCAGGCTGTGCGCCAGCGCCCAGCCCCAGGCGCCGCGCTGGATCAAGGCCAGCGACTCGCCCGAGAAAGCGCTGAAGGTGGTGAGCCCGCCCAGGAAGCCGGTGATGACGAGCAGCCGCCACAGCTGCTGATCGGGCCGGGCCAGCAACACCAGGGCCATGCCGATCAGCAGGCCGCCCACCACATTGACGGCCAGGGTGCCGAGCGGCAGCTGCGGGTGCCGGCTGTTCAGCCACACGCCGGCCTGCCAGCGCACCAGAGCTCCGAGCGCAGCGCCCAGCGCCACCGCCAACGCATTCATCCCCTCACCTCCGCATTCCTCGCCTCGATGCCCCAGCGCGCCAGCGCCGCGTCGTCGGCCACACGGGCGTCCACCCAGTGGGCACCACTGGGCGTGTGTTCCTTCTTCCAGAACGGCGCCTGGGTCTTGAGGTAGTCCATCAGGAACTCGCAGCCCTGGAAGGCGTCGCCCCGGTGCGCCGACGTGACGAGCACCAGCACGATCTGCTCTCGTGCCTCCAGCAGGCCCACGCGGTGGATGACGCGCACGCCGCGCAGCGCAAAGCGGCGCAGCGCTTCGTCGATCATGGCTTCGATGGCGGCCTCGGTCATGCCGGGGTAGTGCTCCAGCTCCATGCGGCTCACCGAGGCCCCGCTGCTGGCTTCACGCACCGTGCCCACAAAGGCCGCCACGGCGCCCACGCCACCGTCCTGCGCACGCAGCGCCGCCACCTCCTGGCTGAGGTCGAAATCGGTGGTCTGGATGCTGACGCGGGCCATGGGGGCGGATTTTGACCGCGAGCTGACGGGTGTTGAGATTCACCTTCCTGCTTTGCAAACCAGCTGCAAGCCTCGGACATACTCGACCTCCCAGCGCCCGCCTCCCACCCTGGGCGCGACACGAGGTACCCGATATGGCCCTGATGGACTTCATCAAGAAACAGTTCATAGACATCCTCCAATGGACCGAGGATGGCGATGGCACCCTGGCCTGGCGCTTCCCGATGGCCGACATGGAAATCCAGCACGGCGCCTCGCTCACCGTGCGCGAGTCCCAACTGGCGGTGTTCGTCAACGAGGGCCAGGTGGCAGATGTCTTCGGCCCCGGCACCCACAAACTGACGACCCAGACCCTGCCGGTGCTGACCTACCTGAAGAACTGGGACAAGCTCTTTGAGTCCCCGTTCAAGAGCGACGTCTACTTCTTCAGCACCCGCCAGCAGATGGACCAGCGTTGGGGCACCAGCCAGCCCGTGGCCATCCGCGACAAGGACTTCGGCGCCGTGCGCCTGCGCGCCTTCGGCAACTACGCCTTCCGCATCAAGGACGCCAAGGCCTTCCACAGCCAGGTCTCGGGCACGCGCGAGCGCTACACCGTGGCCGACCTCGAAGGCCAGTTGCGTGGCCTGATGCTGCAACACATCTCCGACGGCGTGGCCCAGAGCGGCATTCCCTTCCTGGACCTGGCGGCCAACCAGGTCGAGTTCGCCAAGGCCCTGCAAGCCGCCACGGCGCCCGCCTTTGAAGCCCTGGGCCTGGAGCTCACCGGCGTCACGGTGCAGAACGTTTCCCTGCCCGAGGAACTGCAAAAGATCCTCGACCAGCGCATCGGCATGGGCATCATCGGCCAGAACATGGGCGCCTTCATGCAGTACCAGACGGCCCAGTCCATCCCCGAGCTGGCCAAGGGCGCAGGCTCGGGCGGCGGCATCGCCAGCGAGGCCGTGGGCCTGGGCGCGGGCGTGGCCCTGGGCCAGACCCTGGCGCAGCAACTGGGCCAAGGTCTGGCTGGCGTCGGCACCGTGGCCCAGGCGGCCCCGGTCTCCAAGCCGGACGACATCGTGGCCATGCTCGAAAAGCTCGGTGACCTGAAGGCCAAGGGCATCCTGACCGACGAGGAGTTCGCCGCCAAGAAGGCCGACCTGCTGAAGAAGCTCGGCTAGAGAGCCGATGCCAGAGGCGACGCCACAGCGCCGCTGGCGCGCCGCGTGCCCCAACTGCGGCGCGCCGGTCGAGTTCGCAAGCCGCGCGTCGGCCAGCGCCGTCTGCGGCTTTTGCCGCAGCACGCTCTTGCGGGA
The DNA here is from genome assembly GCA_937871895.1 of uncultured Roseateles sp. GTDB lineage: Bacteria > Pseudomonadota > Gammaproteobacteria > Burkholderiales > Burkholderiaceae_C > Pelomonas. The sequence continues at coordinate 2,789 of CALMQC010000682.1, forward strand.
ACGTGGCGATTCGGGCGAGACCCTGTCGCAGATCGGCCAGAGCGCCGAGGTCTTTGAGGACTACTCGCCGCTGCAGATCGGCAGCACGGGCCAGTGGATGGGCTCGGGCTTTGCCGTCGTGGGCCGGCTGCAGATGCAGGGCAGCGAGGGGCACTGGAACGAGTGGCATCTGCTGTTTGACGGCGGTGGCGACCCGCCCAAAGTGGCCTGGCTGTCCGAGGACAACGGCAGCTTCGTCCTGAGCCTTGAAGTGCCGCTGCAAGAGGCAGCGCCTGACCCCGCACGCTTGCAGCCGGGCCTACCCCTCAATCTGGCCGGCCAGCGCTGGAGCGTTGCCGCCGTCACGCCCACGCGCATCGCCGCCGCCCAGGGCGAACTGCCCCGCCCGCCCCAGTTGCGTGAGAGCTTCCCCGTCGTCGAACTGCGCAACGAGCGCGACGAAGTGGCCAGCCTCGAATGGTCTTCGCCCGGCGCACCCAGCTTCAGCATCGGCCGCGCCGTGCCGCTCGCCGAGCTGCGGTTGCAGAACCTGCGCGTCGCCGCCACGGGGGAGTCGGTCTCCGAGGCCTCGATCCAAGGCCGCAGTTTTGCGTGCCCCAGCTGCGGCGCCCCGCTCGCCCCCAAACTCGCGCAGACCAAGAGCCTCGCCTGCGGCCAGTGCGGTGCCGTGGTCGATGTACCCGCCCCCGAGGCCAGGGCGCTCGGCTTCACCGACCAGCCCCCAGGCGCCGAGCCGCTGATCCCGCTCGGCCGCACCGGCCAGCTCAGCGTGGACCCGAGCCGCCCGGCCCAGCCCTGGCAGGTCGTCGGCTACCAGGAGCGTTGCGACCTGCCCGACGACGCCGAGGACGAGCAAACCTTCTGGCGCGAGTACCTGCTCTTCAACCAGATGGAGGGCTTCGCCTTCCTCGTGGACACGCAAGAGGGCTGGAGCCTCGTCAAGCCGCTCACCGGCGCGCCCAGCACCGGCCCGGGCGGCGTGGCCCGCTGGGCTGGCACCAGCTTCAAGCCGCGCTGGGAGCAGCCCTACCGCGCCAAGGTCACCCACGTGCTCGGCGAGTTCTACTGGCCCGTGCGGCTCGACCAAGAGGCCCTCGTCACCGACTACGTCTCAGGCGACGGCCGCCAACTGCTCAGCCGCGAGGCCACGCGCGACGAAGTCACCTGGAGCCACGGTCGCGTGCTGCCGGCCGAAGAAGTCCGCCGCGCTTTCTCCCTGCCCCCGCAGGCCGCGCCCACGCTGCAGCGTGACGCCAGCGCCTTCAGCAAGAGCGGCACCAGCTTCTTCACCGTTGTCGTCGTCAGCCTGCTGATCCTGCTCGTCCTCGTGCTCGTGATGCGCGCCCTGTCGCGCGACAGCTGCCAGAGCTACAAAGACAGCTTTGGCGAGTTCAGCAATGAGTACCAGCAGTGCCGCAGCAGCCTGGCCCGGCCGTCAGGCTCGGGCTACGGCGGCAGCTGGGGCGGCTACAGCAGTGGTGGCGGCGGCCACAAATGACTTGATCACTAGGAGACCTTCATGACCCTCGACTGGCTCAAACCCGAAGTCGTTCTCGGCTCCACGATGTACGCCCTCATCGGCGTCGTCATCTTCTGGGTCTGTTTTGTCATCGTCGACAAGATCACGCCCTACAAGCTGTGGGAAGAGCTCGTCGAACACAAGAACGTCGCCCTCGCCATCGTGGTCGGCGCGATGTGCCTGTCCATCGGGCACATCATTGCGGCGGCGATTCACGGCTGAGGATCCATAGTGGCTGGGCGACACTCGGCGCCCACCTCTTTCGAACCCGCTGATCATGATTCTCGAAATCGCCGACATCCGCATCCTCCCCGGTCAGCAAGCAAGCTTTGAAGGTGCCATCGCCAAGGGCATTGCCACCGTGCTGCCCAAGGCCGCAGGTTTCATTCGGGCGCAGGTGCACCGCTGCGTCGAAACGCCAGAGCGCTACGTGCTGCAGATCGAGTGGGAAAGCATCGAAGCCCACAACGTGGGATTCCGGCAGGGGCCGCTGTTTGTGGAATGGCGTGGCCTGATTGGCAGCTACTTCGCCCAACCGCCCATGGTGGAGCACTTCGACCTCGTGGTGTGACGACACCGTCCTCGCCCCCGCCGGCGGGCTCGCGCGCCTCAGCCGCCGAGCTGCTGCTGCTCGCCAGCGTCTTCGTCATCGCGGCCTGCGGGCTGGTGTACGAGCTGGCGGCGGGTGCGCTGTCGAGCTATTTGCTCGGCGACTCGGTGCTGCAGTTCAGCACCGTCATCGGGGTCTACTTGTTCGCCATGGGCGTGGGCTCGTGGTTGTCGCGGTTTGTGGAGCGGCAGCTGGCGGCGGTGTTCCTGCTGGTGGAGCTGCTCGTCGGGGTGGTGGGCGGGCTGATGCCCGCTGCCCTCTTCACGGTCTACAACCTGCTGCCGCCGGGCGAAGGCCTGGCCTTCCGCACGCTGCTGTATGCGCTGGTGCTGCTGGTGGGCGTGCTGGTGGGGCTGGAGATCCCGCTGGTGATGCGGCTGCTGAAGGCGCACTTCAAGCAGCGCTACGGTCTCAAGGACCTGGTCTCGCAGGTGCTGACCTTCGACTACCTGGGCGCGCTGCTGGTGGCGCTGGCCTT
>CALMQC010000683.1 GCA_937871895.1 uncultured Roseateles sp.
GCCAGCGGGATGTCGAGGATGTTGAAGTTCTGCTTGCGGATCAGGTACAGCAGCAGATCGAGCGGGCCCTGGAAGGCCTCCAGGAAGACCTCCAGCGCATCGGGCGGAATGTAGAGGTCCAGCGGCAGCTGAAACAGCGGCTCGCCATAGAGCCGCGCCACCGCCACGGTGTCGACAGCCTCGGGCAACTCGGCAGTGGCTGCCGAGGGCTCGTCGAGATCGGTGCTCATCGCGCCAGCGCCACGCGCTGATTACTCGTGCGAGGCGTCGGTCTGGTAGACGTAGGGCTTCTGGGCCACGCGCGCCGCTTGGAAGCCGGCCTGGGCTTCACGGTCCTGCGGCTTGTCCCACAGCAGCGCACGGCCGGCACGCTGCTCTTCTTCCAGCGTGGGGCGGGCCTTCTTCAGGTCGGCGATGAAGTTGGTGACGTCGGAGGTGTAGGGCTTCCAGAACAGCGGCATGGTGGGCTCTTGAGGTCAATGGGGGGATTTTAGGTGGGTACCGAGCACGATGACCGCCGCCCCGGCGACGCACAGCGCCGCCCCCACCCAGTCGGTCACGCGCGGGGTCTGGCCCTCCACGGCCCACAGCCACCCCAGCGCCACGGCGATGTAGACGCCCCCATAGGCGGCGTACACCCGACCCGCCGCGCTGGGGTGCAGGGTCAGCAGCCAGGCAAACAGCGCGAGTGACGCTGCCGCCGGCACCAGCCACCACGCCGACGCGCCCTGCCGCAGCCACAGCCACGGCAGGTAGCAGCCCACGATCTCGGCCAGCGCGGTGGCGATGAAGAGGCCCAGGGCCTTGGCGATGTCCATGGAGAGGGATTGTGGAGTCGGTCTCGGGGCTTGACCCTCAAGCCGCTTGAGGTTTCAGTATGGCGACTTTCAACCTTGGAGACCGCCATGCCCACGCCCCGCCCTGCCCTGGCAGCTCTTGGCCTGATCGCCGCCTGTGCGGCCTGCTGTGCCCTGCCCCTGATGGCCGGCGGGATCGCCCTGGGTGGCCTGGCAGCTTGGCTGGAGTTTGGCGCGCTGTCAGCCATCGCCGTGGTCGCCCTTGGCGCCCTGCTGCTGTGGCGCCGCCGCCGGGCAGCCCCAGCCTGTGTCGTGGACTCGCAGGCCCAGGGCGCTTGCAGTGCTGGATGCGACTGCCGATAGCATCGGGCGCATGCCGCCCCGACCCACCCGAGACCTGAGCATCGGCCAAGCCGCTCGCCGATGCGGCCTCAGCGTCCCCACGCTGCGCTACTACGAGTCCATCGGCCTGTTGCCCCCCGCGCGGCGGCGCGAGAGCGGCCAGCGGCTCTATGACGCGGCCACGCTGCAACGCCTGGATTTCATTCAACGCTGCCGCGAGATCGGCTTCCCGCTCGACGACATCCGCACGCTGGCGGACTGGGCTGAGCAGCCCGAACGCCTTTGCGGCACGCTGCAGCAGCGCACCGAGGCGCAGCTCGCCCTCGTGCGCGAACGCTTGCGAGCGCTTCGGCGCATGGAGCTGGGCCTGATGGACGTGCTGGCGCGTTGCGAGGGCGCTTGTGGGCCCCGCTGCGATGCATTGGCGTCGCCCACCGAGTAGGGCGAGCCCACGCGATCAGGGCAAACGCAAGGCCTGGGCCAGATGGGTGTAGACCACCCCCACCCGACGCAAATGGCGGGCCTCCGGGTGCGTGAGCAGCCATAGCTCGGTCTCGCAGTCCGTCAGCGGCTCGGACAGCCGGACCACGTCCTTGCGGCCCTCGGCGAGGAACAAGGGCACGATGCCCACGCCCAGGCCCAATGCCGCCAGCTCCAGCACGCTCAGGATGCTGTTGACGCGGTAGCGCGGCATGAGCTTGGGGAAGTTGCGTTTGCGCCAGATCACGGACGGGTGTTCGGGCAGCGCGTCGTCGGGCGCAATCCAGTCCACCGTGGCGAGCGTGCTTGCATCGCCCGGCCGCAGGCTCGTGCGGCGTGCCGCGTACACCGCCACCCGGATGGCCCCGATGGGCTTGCCGACCAGATGCTGGGGCGGCCGCTTGGTGGCACGCAATGCGATGTCCGCATCGCGCCGGGTCAGGCTGGCCAGCTCGTTGCCGGTGTGGAGTTCAAAGCCCAGCAGCGGGTGCTCAGCCCGCAGGCCCAGCAGCGCGGGCGCGATCAGGCCGTGCAGCAGGGTGTCGGTCGTCGTGATGCGCACCGTGCCCGAGATCTGCGAGGGCGCGGCCTCGATCGACGCACGCGCGCCCTCCAAGGCCGTCTCCACCTGCTCGGCATGCGCCGCCAGCTCCTCGGCCAGTTCGCTCGCGACATAGCCGGAACGCGTGCGCTCAAAGAGCGGGCGCCCCAGGCCTCGCTCCAGGCGCTGCAGCGAGCGGAACACGGTGGAAGCGTCGATCCCGAGGCGTTCACTCGCGCCCGCCAGCGTGCCGCCGCGCACCAGGGCGAGGGTCACTTCGAGGTCCGCCGCCGTCATTTGGTATTGCGATTTCGCAATCATCAATTGCACGAACCCATATTCACGTTGCTGATGCGCAATCCTACATTGGACCCATCAACCACCCGTCCAGGAGCCTCTCCATGCAAGCATCCACGCACCCTTCCACCCAACTCGGCATCCTGCTGCTGCGTCTCAGCCTCGGCCTGATGTGGATCGCCCATGCCCTGCTGAAGCTGCTGGTCTTCACGCTGCCGGGTACGGCGCAGTACCTGATGAGCGTCGGCTTTGCCGGTGCGCTGGCGTATCCGCTCTTCGCCGCCGAACTGCTGGGCGGGCTGGCGCTGCTGCTGGGCCTCTATGCCCGGCAAACGGCACTCGCCCTGGTGCCTATCCTGGCGGTAGCGACCTGGGTGCATGCCCCCAACGGCTGGGTCCACACCAGCCAGGGCGGAGGCTGGGAGTACCCGGCCTTCCTGATCGCAGCGTCCATCGCCCTGTGGCTGCTGGGCGATGGTGCGGCTGCGCTCAAGCGCAGTGGCCGGCTGACCCCTCCACTGCCCACGGCTTGAATCATGAACACGCCGCCCCTCATCCTCATCTCCCACGCCCTTTGCCCCTATGTCCAGCGCGCGGCCATCGTGCTGACGGAGAAGGGGCTGGCCTTCGAGCGCCGTGACATCGACCTCGCGAACAAGCCGGACTGGTTCCTGCGGGTCTCGCCGCTGGGCAAGACGCCCGTGCTGCTGGTGGGCGACCAGGCGATCTTTGAATCTGCCGTGATCTGCGAGTACCTGGAGGAGACGGCGCTGCCGCGCCTGCACCCGGACGACGCCTTGCAGCGGGCCCAGCATCGAGCATGGATGGAGTTCGGGTCGGCGCTGCTGAACAGCATCGGCGCCTTCTACAACGCCGCCGACGAGACCGCCTTGCGGTCCCGCGTCGCCGCTATCCGGGGGAGTTGGTGCCAGGTCGAGGCGGCGCTGGGTGACGGGCCCTACTTTGGCGGCGCCTCGTTCAGCCTCGTGGACGCCGTCTTCGGGCCGGTGTTCCGCTACTTTGACGTGTTCGACGCCATCGGTGACTTCGGTTTCTGGGCTGGGCTGCCGCGGGTGCAGGCCTGGCGTGTCGCGCTGCATAGCCGCCCGTCCGTGGTGGCGGCCGTGCAGCCGGACTACCCAGAACGCCTGCGCGCCTTTCTGCGGGCGCGCCGCTCGACGCTGTCTCAGCGGATGCCGGCGGCCGCGTCATTGCGTTGACGAGGCCGGCTTGAAATTCCCTCAGCGGCCGTGCTCACCGCGACGCTCAGTGCGGCCGCGGCGCGCAAGCACCCAGAGGCCCACGGCCAACAAGCCCCAAGACGCCGGCTCCGGCACCGGCGCATAGGCCTGCGTCCAGTCGATGCCACTCTGACTGCTGAGCGTGTAGCCAATGGCATTGCCGCCGAGCTTGACGCCGCTGATGCCTTGCCAAGTCAGGGTGCTGGCGAAGTCGCTGGTGGCCTCGCTGAACCAATTGGGGCCGGCGCCGGCCGTGCCGACCGACGCGCGCGAAAAGATGCCCAGCTCAAAGGGCGTGCCGAGCTTGACGGTGACGTTGAAGTTCAGGTCCTGGTTGATGACCTGGTGGAAGGGAAAGCCACCCTGACCCTGCCCTTGAGCACGGAAGTTGGAGGCCGTCGCGGCGTTGTTCAGCCACACCTGGGTACCGATGCGGGTGTAGCTGTTGCCGGTGGGCAGGCCGTCGAGCACGCCGTCGAGGTGCAGGCTGAAGCTGAGCACCGCGTTCTGCCCGATCTGGGCCGGGTTGACGGGCATGAGGGTGAGCGTGTCGGTCCAGCCCGCCGTGGTCTCGCTGGCGGCAAAGCCGGCGCTGGCGTTGGCGCGGAAGTGGGCGTACATGCCAACCGAGCCGTACTGCGCGCTGCCATGCGTGTCGGCCTGGATGGACGGCGAGGCCTGGGTGTAGCTGTTGCTGGCGCTCAGCAGTTGACCCGGCGTCGTGGTGGAGAAGGCCGAACAGTTGGACTTGCCGACCTGCCAGTCAAAGCGATTGCCTTCCGTCGGGAAGGCGCCGGTGGCGATGCCGGCGCAGCTGGAGACCAGGGCGCCGGTGCTGCCGAGGTCCTGCTGGCCGAGCTCGGCGGCCGAGGTGCTGAGGCCAGCGATGGCGAGCGCCAGCACGCTGAGGGGACGCAGGGTTTGCATATCGAACTCCGGGGTGGAATGCCGACAGGCTAGACCCGTCCCAGGGCGCCGTCAGCCCCCAAACATCGAGTGATCCC
>CALMQC010000684.1 GCA_937871895.1 uncultured Roseateles sp.
GGCCTCGGCGTGCTCGTCCTTGAAGGCATCGCGCAGGGCCGAGAGCAGCAGCTCGGCGCTGGCTTCGGTGTCCGACGCGATCTCGCCGCGCACCTCGACCAGCGCGGTGTGCGGCGCGGCCGTGGTGGCCACGTGCTTGCCCTGAGCCCAGATGCCATAGACCAGAAAGACCGCAACCCCCAGCCACATCAGCCGGAAGAACACCCGCCAGCGGCGCTCGGCCCGCCGGTCGCGCAGGAACTCCTGCGCGAGCAGCGCCAGCGCGGGGTCCACGGCCGCAGGCGCTGGTTTGGCCGGCACGTCCACGGGGTCGGGCATGGGAGGCGGGAGTTGGTCGTCCATGGTCAGTCTTCAAAGGCGGGTTGGGTGTCGGCGGTCGGGTGCCAGTAGACCTGGCCCTCGCGCTCGCTGACGTTGATAGCAGTCAGGCCCATGCGTCCGCAGCGGCCCGAGACACAGCGGCCCGAGCGCGGGTCGTACATCGCGCCGTGGATGCTGCAGATGACGAATTCCTTGTCGGCATCGAGGAACTGGCCGTCCTGCCAGTCCATCTCGGTAGGCACATGCGCGCAGCGGTTCAGGTAGGCCACCACCTTGCCCTCGAAGCGCATCGCAAAGGCCGTGGTGGGCTCGCGCCATTGCAGCACGTCAAACGTATGCGCCCGGCCGCGCTCTTCGAGCTCGGACGAGGGGCACAGCAGGATGGCTGGGCTTTCAGGCATGGGCCATCAGCCAGTCGTGCAGCTCGCGCGTCGAGTGCGCAACGAAGGCCGGGTTGAATTCGGCAAAGCTCTCGTGGTCATGCGCACCGAAGCTCACGCCCACGCTGGCCGTGCCTGCGTTCTGCGCCAGCTGCAGGTCGTGCGTGGTGTCGCCGATCATCACCGTGCGCTCCGCGTCCACGCCCAGCTCACGCATCAGCTCATACAGCATCGCCGGGTTGGGCTTGGAGTGCGTCTCGTCGGCCGTGCGCGTGGCGTCAAACAAGCCCTGCAGCGCCTCGTTCTGCAGGCAGCGGTCCAGGCCCACACGGTTCTTGCCCGTGGCCACGGCCAGCCAGTGGTGCCGCGCTTTGAGGCCATGCAGCATCTCCAGGCTGCCCTCGAACAAAGCCACCTCGTGCTCGGCCGCCAGGTAGTGATGCCGGTAGCGCGCCACCAGGTCCTGATAGCGCTCGGGCACCAGGTCGGGCAGCACGTGAGTGAGCGCATCGCGCAAGCCCAGCCCGATCACGTACTTGGCATCGGCCTCGCTCGGCACCTTGAGGCCCAGGTCCTGCGCCGAGCGCTGAATGCTGCGCGCGATCAGGGCGGTGGAATCGAACAGGGTGCCGTCCCAGTCGAAGACGATGAGGTCGAAGCGTTGGGGTCTCATGAAGCTGGCGGAGTCGGGGCGCAGAGCTTCGCACAGTCCTCGGGCAGCGGCGCTTGCGCCGTCAGCTCGGCCCCAGTGGCGGGGTGGGTGAAGCGCAGCTCGCGGGCGTGCAGAAACATCCTGTCGAACTTCCTGGGCCCGCGCGCCAGCTCGCGGTTGCGCTCAAAGTCCCCGTATTTGGGGTCGCCCACGATGGGGTGACCGGCCTGTTGGAGGTGGACGCGAATCTGGTGGGTGCGGCCGGTTTTGATGGTGACGTCGAGCAAGGTCGCCCAACCGAGGCGCTGAACGACCTTGACGAGGCTGATGGAGCGCTTGGCGTCCTCCTCATCAGCTTTGCCAGGGCGCACCCAACGCTCGCCGTCGCCGCCGACAAACTTGACGAGGGGCACGTCGATGACCTTCAGCTTCTCGGGCCAGTCGCCCCAGACGAGGGCGGCGTAGGTCTTGCCGACGACTTTGGGACCTTGGCGGTCGCGCAGCTGGTCTTGCAGGTTCGTCAGCGCGCTGCGGCGCTTGGCGATCATCAGGAGGCCCGAGGTTTCCTTGTCGAGCCGGTGGATGAGTTCCAGGAAATTGGCGGTGGGCCGGGCGCGGCGCAACTGCTCAATGACGCCGAAGCTGACGCCCGAGCCGCCGTGGACGGCCACGCCGGCCGGCTTGTCGATGACCAGCAGGTGCTCGTCTTCGAACACGACGGGAAACTCGCGCGGCGGGGCGGCGGGGGCATCGTCGGGCTTGGCAGCGACGCGCACCGGCGGGATGCGGACTTCGTCGCCCAGGGCGAGGCGGGTGTCGGCCTGGGCGCGGCCTTTGTTGACACGCACCTCACCGGCGCGGATCACGCGGTAGACGTGGGTCTTGGGGACGCCTTTGAGCTCGCGCAGCAGGAAGTTGTCGAGCCGCTGGCCGGCCGAGCCTTCATCGACCTGGACAAATTTCACACTTGGCCGGGTTTCGGGCGCGGGCACTGGGGAAAGCACGGCTTTGCGCGTGGCGGCTGGCCGGGCTGGCTGCCGCCGGCCTGCCTCTATAATCCTTTTCACCACGTTGTCGCCGTAAGTGTTTGATTCTTTTGATTTTAGCGGTGGCAACGCGGCGCAGCTCCGGGCACGGCCCGAGTTGCCAGTGGCGATGCAACGCGCCAGATCGGTGGGCAGGCGGTCTCCCCAAGTGAGCCTGCGGCCCATTGCCTGGTGTGGCAGAGCGATGACCCGAACCCCGCAAGCAGCCCGTCACACCTCGTGGTCGCTGTGAGCAAGAACAAGGTTTCCACGGTGAGAGACCAACCGCTTCCGGGCTGATTCAGCTGGAAGTTGTGTCCGGTCTCTGACCCGCGTCCAGCAGTCTGCAGCGGATGAGCACTCCCCTCCCCCTTCATGCGCCGCCCCGGCCCCGTGCCGGCGCGAGAGCGCGGCGCACCGCCGCGACGCGCTGGGTCGGGCGGGTGCCAGCCGCTGCCAACCGCCTGGCCGCACGCGCCAACGCCGTCCGAGCGCCGATCTTCTGATCGGCTGCCAGACGGTCCAGGGCGATTCCTTCCACGGTTTGAGCGTCATCGCCCGTGCATCTTGATGCCGCCCTTGGGCGGCGTGTGAGGTGATGCGCCTGGATTCCAAATCCAGCGCGCGAGGAGTGATGACGACATGAAACGCATGCTGATCAATGCGACGCAGCAGGAAGAGCGTCGCCTGGCCATCGTCGATGGCCAGAAGCTGCTGGACTTTGAAACCGAAATCGAAGGCCGCGAGCAGCGCAAGGGCAATATCTACAAGGCCGTCGTGACGCGGGTCGAGCCCTCGCTCGAAGCCTGCTTCGTGGACTACGGCGAAGACCGCCACGGCTTCCTGCCCTTCAAGGAAATCTCGCGCCAGTACTTCCGCGACGGCACCGACGTCAAGAACGCGACCATCAAGGACGCGATCAAGGAAGGCCAAGAGCTGCTGGTCCAGGTCGAGAAGGAAGAGCGCGGCAACAAGGGCGCGGCGCTGACCACGTTTGTGAGCCTCGCCGGCCGCTACCTGGTCCTGATGCCCAACAACCCGCGCGGCGGTGGCGTGAGCCGTCGCATCGAGGGCGAAGAGCGCGAGGAGCTGAAGGAAGCCCTCGACCAGCTTGAGTACCCCAAAGGCATGAGCCTGATCGCCCGCACCGCCGGCATCGGCCGCTCGGCGTCCGAGCTGCAGTGGGACCTGAACTACATGCTCAAGCTGTGGTCGGCGATCGACGCCGCCAGCAAAGCGGGCAAGGGCGCGTTCCTGATCTATCAGGAGTCCAGCCTGGTGATCCGTGCGATCCGCGACTACTTCACGTCGGACATCGGCGAGATCCTGATCGATACCGACGACATCTACGATCAGGCCCAGCAGTTCATGAATCACGTGATGCCGGAATCGGCCTCGCGTGTGAAGCGCTACCGCGACGACGCAGCGCTGTTTTCGCGCTTCCAGATCGAGCACCAGATCGAGACGGCGTTCAGCCGCACCGTGAACCTGCCCTCGGGCGGCGCCATCGTCATCGACCACACCGAGGCCCTGGTAGCGGTGGACGTGAACTCCGCACGCGCCACGCGCGGCGGCGACATCGAAGAGACGGCCACTCGAACCAACCTGGAAGCGGCCGACGAGATCGCGCGCCAGATGCGACTGCGCGACCTGGGCGGCCTGATCGTCGTCGACTTCATCGACATGGAGGAGTCGAAAAACCGCCGCGAGGTGGAGCAGCGCTTGCGCGACGCGATGCGCCAGGACCGCGCCCGCGTTCAGTTCTCGTCGATCAGCAAGTTCGGCCTGCTCGAACTCAGCCGCCAGCGCCTGCGCCCCGCACTCAGCGAAGGCAACCACATCACCTGCCCGCGCTGCAACGGCACCGGCCACATCCGCGACACCGAGTCCTCCGCGCTGCAGATCCTGCGCATCATTCAAGAGGAATCGATGAAGGACAACACCGCCGCCGTCCATGTGCAGGTGCCGGTGGAGGTCACGTCCTTCCTGCTCAACGAGAAGCGCACCGAGATCACCAAGATCGAGCTCAAGCAGCGCGTCACCGTCCTGCTGGTGCCCAACA
>CALMQC010000685.1 GCA_937871895.1 uncultured Roseateles sp.
GCGCGGGCCGATGGGCGAGCCGGGTCAGTGCAGCCCAACCCCAGACGGCAGCGATGAGTCGAAGCAGCGCGAAGGCAACCAGCACGCGCGGCGAGTCCAGCCAGGCCCCCGCGCCGCCCGCGCAGGCGGCCAGCACCCCCGCAGCAGCGGCCACCCGCAGCCGGTCAGAGGCCATGCTTCTCAAGCCGGCGGTAGAGCGCCGCGCGGCTCAGGCCCAGCAGCTTGGCGGCCTGGCTGATATTGCCCTCGGCCTGGGCCAGCGCGGTCTGCACGGCGTCGCGCTCACGGCGGCTCAGGTCCAGGCCTGGCTCGGCAGGCATGGGTGCAGCAAGGTCCGTGAGGCCGAAGTCATCCCAGGTGAGCACCGGCTTGTTCGCCAGCAGCGTGGCGCGCTCGCAGGCCTGGCGCAGCTCGCGCACATTGCCGGGCCAGCGGTAGGCGGTCAATCGAGCCAAGGCCTCGGGCTCGATCTCGCGCGCGGGCTTGCCACGCGAGAAGTGCGCGAGGTAATGCCGCAGCAGCAGCGCCACGTCGCCAGCCCCGCGCTCGCGCAGCGGCGGCACGCGCAGCACCACGGTGTTGAGGCGGTAGAGCAGGTCGGGCCGGAAGCGCTTGGCATCGAACAGCTCGGCCTCGGGCAGGTTGGTGGCGGCCAGCACGCGCACATCGACGGGCAGCGGCTTGTCGCTGCCCAGCGGCGTCACCTCGCGGCGCTCCAGCGCGGCCAGCAGCTTGGCTTGTTGGGCCAGCGGCAGGTTGCCGATCTCGTCGAGCAAGAGCGTGCCGCCCGCCGCCGCCACGAAGCGGCCCGGGCGCGACTCGCGCGCATCGGTGAAGCTGCCGCGCCGGTGGCCAAAGAGCTCGCTCTCCACCAGCGCCTCGGGCAGCGAGCCCATGTCCACCGCCAACAATGGGCCTGCGGCGCGCGGCGAGGCGCGGTGCAGCGCGCGGGCCACCAGCTCTTTGCCCACGCCGTTCTCGCCAAGGATGAGGACGCTGGCTTCGCTGGCGCCCACCTGCGCAATCTGCGCGCGCAGCGAGCGCATGACGCTGGACTCGCCCAGCAGTTCATCCGCCACCGGAGGCGCCGGCGCCCGCCGCGCCAGCGCCGCCTGCACGCAGGCCTCCAGCCGCTCGTTGCGCCAGGGCTTGGTGATGAAGTCCACCGCGCCGGCCTTGAGCGCCTGGACGGCCAACTCGACCTCGGCGTACGCCGTCATCACGATGACCGCCGGGGCATCGCGCCGGGCGAGCACCTCGTGCAGCAGGGCCAGCCCCACCGCGCCGTCGCTGGCGCCGGGCGCGAAGTTCATGTCGAGCAGCAGCACATCGGGTGCGACCTCGTCGAGGGCAGCGGGTAGCGCCTCGGGCGCCGTGCGCACCGCCACCGCAGCGAGCTTGCGCAGGGCCAGGCGCGCGGCCTGCGCCACGTCGGGGTCGTCTTCGAGGATGAGGAGGGTGGGCATGTGGGGGCGTGTGAGGGCGCGACTCTATGTGCCCCATCGAGCAGCGGCAAGGCGGTGTCCGGAATCGGACAGTGGGGGTGTCCGCAGGCGGACGTTTTTGAGGCCGGGCCCTGCGTTTCCCCAGGTGGCGGCGCTGGCCCGCCTTTTGCAAAAGTCGGGGCATGACCTCCCTGCTCACGTCCTCCTCCACCTGGCGCAGTGCCTGGCGCCAGCTGCGCGCTGAACCCGGGGCTGCGGCCCTCGTCATCAGCGGCCTCGCGCTGGGCCTAGCGCTGACGCTGCTGACGGTGGGCTTCCTGCGCGACACGCTGTGGCCTGATGCCGAGCTGCCGCAGGTCGAGCGTCTGGTCTCCTTCGAATGGCGCGTGCGTGGGCCCGGCGGCGGCCAGTCGGAGTGGTGGAGCGAGGTGCCCGCCACGGCCCTGAGCCGTGCCCTGCGCGAGACCGGCGCGCCGGTGGCCGAGATGAGCCGCGCCATCGTCTTCCCGCTGCTGCTCAGCGCGGTCGATGCCCAAGGCGCGCAGCACCACGCGCGGCTGGTCTCCATCCTGGCCGACCCCGAGCTCGAAACGCTGTTCGGCATCAAGCCCATCGCCGGCGACCTGCGCGCTGCGCTGAGCTCGCCCGAGGGCGTGGCGCTGACCGAGGACGGCGCGAACCGCCTCTTCGGCACGACGCGGGTCGTGGGCCGGCCGGTGACCATCTCCACCACCGTGGAGGGCGCAGGCGGCAAGGCCGAGGCTGCCTTGATCACGCTGACGGTGATGGCCGTCATCCCGTCGCCCAACCTCAACTCCACGCTGATCTACGACGCCATCGCCGGCTTCCAGGTGCCGGCGGCCAAGGCCGTGGTGGACCGCAACCAAAGCTGGAACTGGGCCAACGGCCGCCTGTACGCGCGCCTGCAGCCGGGTGCCACAGCGGCGCAGATCAGCGAGCTGGCCCAGCGCCTGCTGGAGCAACAACCCCCGCCCAAGGGCCTGCCGGAAGACTTCCTGAAGGGTGGCGGCTGGTGGGCCTCGCTGCGCGCGGTGGCGGTGCCCGACATTGGCCTGCACGGCGCCGGCAGCGGCGACCGCCGGCTGCGGCTCGGTGGCCTGGCCACGGCGGCGGGCGGTGTGCTGGCGCTGGCGGTCATCAACTTCGTCAACCTGTGGAGCGTGCGCACGCTGCGCCGCCAGCGCGAGATCGGACTGCGCAAGTCGCTCGGCGCCGATGCGCTGAGCCTGGGCCTGCAGTTCTTCGCCGAGGCGCTGGCCGTGGCGGGCCTGGCGGGTTTGCTCGGCCTGCTGCTGGCCTGGTGGGCCGAGCCTGCGGTGTCCGTGCTGATGCAGCACAGCTTTGATGCGCCGGTGCTGTCGCCGCCCTCGGTGGCGCTCACCGGATTGCTGTGCGTGCTCATCGCGGCCTTGAGTGCGCTGCCGCTGACCCACATCGCGCTGCGCGTGCGGCCGGCGGAGTCG
>CALMQC010000686.1 GCA_937871895.1 uncultured Roseateles sp.
ACTCGGCGCCGCCCTGCTTGTTGATGGCTTCGGCCTGGGCGCGGATGGCCTCGGCCTCCGCCTTGGCGGTGGCCACGCGCTGCTCGCCTTCGGTCTTGATGCGCGCCAGGTCGTGCTCGGCCTTCTTGGCCTGCTGCTCGGCCGTCACCTTGGCCTCGACGGCCTGGGCAAAGCCCTTGCTGAAGCTGAAGTTGGTGATGTTCATGTCCTTCACGGTCACGAAGTGGGGTTGCAGGCCGGTGCGGATCGAAGCCAGGAGTTTGTCCCGAACCGACTGGCGCTGCGTGATCAGCTGCTCGGCCGTGTGCTGAGAGGCGGCGGCCTTGAAGGCCTCCTCGATCACCGGCTGCAGCGCGCGGGCCTGCAGGGTCTCGACGTCGCGGTAGTTGCGGTAGACCTCTTTCACGTCAGGCTTGTCCACGCTGTAGACCACGGCCACCTCGGCTGTCACGCTTTGAAGGTCGCGTGTGCCGGCGTCGATGCCCTTGCCTTGGAAGGTCAGGGTTTGGGTGTTGACGGCGTGGGCGCTGTCGATGATGGGCAGCTTGAGGTGCAGGCCTTCGTCATAGATCGTGTCCTGCACGCTGCCGGCGCGCGTGACGACGCCGCTGTAGCCGGGCGGCGTGATGAACCACGAGCCCATCACCACCCACAGGCCCACCAGACCGGCGCCGCCCAGCACCAGCCAGCGGCCGATGGGCGGCCGTTGCGCAGAGAAGGGTTCGGACGGGGTCTTGAACATGGAGTCTCCTTGGAGTTTGGGTGGCACGCCGCAGGATTGCGGCGTGACCGGACTTTCGCCGATGGCGCATTAGCGCAGCATAAGGACCGGATCAGCTGGCCTTGGCAGCCGCTGCCGGGGCTGCACTGCGTCCTTCGCGCACGAGGTTGGCCAGCAGCACATCCACGAGCGTGCCGCCGCCTTGCGCGCCGGCGCCGCCGCCCACCAGCACTTCGGGCACCAGCTTCACACCGCCCTGAGCCAGCGCCTGGGCCACCTGCACAACGGCGTAGTTGCCCGACTCCATGGAGTCGATCTTCTGGCGGATGACCTCGGCCTCGGCCTGACCGACGGCCAGCGTCTTGCCGGCTTCGGCCTGGCCGGTGACACGGGTCACTTCGGCGTCGGCCTCGGCGTTGATCTTTTTGGCACGCGCGGCGCCGTCGGCCGTCTTGACGGTGGCTTGGGCGTTGAACTCGGCGATCGAGACCTTGCGCTCGGCGTCCACCACTTGGGCCTGGGTCTTGGCCAAGGCGGTGGCTTGCTCCAGCTGCTGCTTCACTGCCTGGGCTTCCATCTGGGTGTTGTAGGTCACCTTCTCCTGCTCGGCGATCTTGCGGTCGGTCAGCGTCTTCATCAGATCGCTGGGCGGCACGATGTCGCCGATCAGGGTCTCGACGGCGCCGACGTCATAGGCCTTGAGTGCCACGGCGATGGCCGCCTTGGCCTGGTCCTGGCGCTCGCTGCGCCTCTTGAGGAAGTCGATGACGTCCGAGTTTTGCGCCGCGTTGCGGAAGTAGTTGCCGATGGTGGGTTCGAGCACCTGGGTGACGAGCGCCTCCATGCTGCCGAAGCGAGCAATCACCTTGGGCGCGTCGTTGCGCGGGATGTGGATGATCTGGCTCACGTCGAGGTTGAAGGTGAAACCGTCGGCGCTGCGCACAACGA
Source organism: uncultured Roseateles sp. (assembly GCA_937871895.1). Lineage (GTDB taxonomy): Bacteria > Pseudomonadota > Gammaproteobacteria > Burkholderiales > Burkholderiaceae_C > Pelomonas. The sequence continues at coordinate 1,670 of CALMQC010000686.1, forward strand.
TGGTCGAGAGGTTGGCGTCCAGCTTGTGCGCCTCGGTCTTGCCGGTGGCCCAGTTCAGCACCACGTTGGCGGTGGGCACGATGCGGATCTTGTGGGTGTAGGGGTTGATGGCGTACTTGCCCGGATCGAGCACATCGACCCACACGCCTTTTTCGCCCTTGCGGACCATGTTGGCGTGGCGGAAGCCTTCGCCCGTGACGTCCTCACCCGCCTTGCCCACATAGGCCACGACCACGCCGACCGAGGCAATGGGCACCTCGGTCATGTCCACGATCTCGACCGTGGCGAACATCGGGTTGATGAAGTAGCGGCCGGCCAGCAGCACCTGCTCCTGCAGGCCCTTGGTGCCGCCCGCGTTGACGAAGGCTTGCGGGTCTTGATAGAGGTTGTGGCCGCCCACTTCGGGGCCGGCGATCTCGCCGGTGGCGAGCGGCGCGCCTTCACGCGTGGTGACGATGCCGACCTTGTTGTCCGGCACGTCGAGCACGGGCACCTGGGTGACCTTGAAGAGGTGCGGGTTGATCCGGTACTTGCCCTGAGGCACGACATTCATCTGCGGGCCACGCTGGCCGCCGGCGCGCATGAAGGCGGCTGGGTCCTGGAAGGAGTCGCAGCCCACGGCGCGGCCGATGACGCGGCCGCCCGAGATGGGCTCGCCATCGCGCGCCTCAACCATGCCGATCTTGCCGGGCTCGATCACGGTCATGCGCTCCACGCTGACCGTGAACAGCAGGGTGTTGATGCGCCAGCTGCCGGGCGGGATCACGCTCATCTGCAGGCCGCGCTGGCCGCTGAGCAGGAAGGCGCGCGCGTCCTGGAAGTTGTCGCAGTCCACCGGGTGGGCCAGCACGCGGCCATCGGGCAGCGGAGCGCCGTCACAGGCCTCGATGATGCCGATGGCGTCGTCGGGGATGACCGTGAACTTGACCAGGTCCACCCGGTACTGCCAGGGCCAGTAAAAGAAGTGCAGGCCCGGGGCGAGCGTGCCAGCCTGCAGGCCGGCCTCGCCTTGCAGCGCCACGATGCGCCCGGGCGGCAGCTCGCGGTGGCTGCCCAGCAGCTTGAAGAACTTGGTGACCGTGCCGATCGAGTCGTCGGGCACGATGACGATGCCCAGCAGGCGCAGCGTGCGGCGGTACTGCCAGAGCGCGATCAGCGCCGCGAGCGCCGCCGCCGACCAGGCGAGGGTGGAGACGGGGTTGTAGTTGGTGTAGTCCATGAGCACTCCCAAATTGACGGGGTGCCTGGACTGTCAGCGGCCGGGCGTTAGCGGCGCATAAGGGTCGGGAATTTGGGCCGTGCGTGGATGACCGGCTGTTCAAGCGCGGGGCGTGTCGGGCGCCTCGGCGGCATCGACGCAGTCGGACAGCGCGTTGAAGCCCGAACTCGGCGCCACCGTGAACACCGAGTTCGGCGCCGAGGTCTCGGCGTCGAGCAGTGCCGCATCGGCGTTGGCCTGGGGCTTGGCCGCG
>CALMQC010000687.1 GCA_937871895.1 uncultured Roseateles sp.
GGATGCCCGCGTCGATGGCCGCCCGGGCCATGGCGCCGGGGAAGAAGTACATGTCATTCAGGTAGGTGACGCCCGCGCGCAAGCTCTCGGCCGCCGCGAGCAGCGAGCCCTGAAACACCCAGTCGTCACTGACCCAGACCTTCTCCAGCGGCCAGATGTGGTTCTGCAGCCAGTCCATCAGTTGCAGGTCGTCAGCGACGCCGCGCAAAAGCGTCATGGCCGAGTGCGTGTGGGCGTTGATGAGGCCGGGGATCAAGACCTGCTCGGGCAGCTCGATGCGCACGGCATTGGCGTACTGCGCCAGCAGCACCTCGCGCGGGCCGATGGCGGCGATGCTCTCGCCCTCGATCAGCAGCGCATGGCCTTCGAGCACCGGCTCGCCGGGCTTCATGGTGAGGATCCAGCGCGGGAGCAGCAACGTGGCGGTCATGTCGGGGTCTCCAAAAACTTGATGACTTCGGCGCGGGTGGGCATGGCGTCTTGAACGCCGGTGTGCGAGACGGCGAGTGCGGCGGCGGCCTGGGCGAAGGCCAGTGCCTGGTCGATGGGCTGGCCCTCGCACAGCGCGGTGACTAGGGCGCCGACCAGGGTGTCGCCCGCACCGACGGTGTCCACGGCCTTGACCTTGCGCGCGGCTTGGCGTCGGCAGCCATCGGCATCAGCCCAAACCAGTCCTTCGGCCCCCAGCGACAGGAGCACCGAGCGCGGGCCGCGCTGCAGCAGCGCCTGAGCCAGCGCTTCGGGCTCGGCCTCGCTGCCGGGCAGCAGCGCCTGGGCTTCGAGGGCGTTGACGACGAGCAGGTCCACCAGTGGCAGCAGGCTCACGGCTTCGGCGCGAAAGGGCGCGGCGTTGAGCACCGTGCGTGCGCCGGCTGCGCGTGCGCGCTCAAAGGCACAGGCAATGGTGGCCGGAGGCAGCTCCTGCTGGGCCACGATCCAGCGCACGCCGGTGAGCGCGAGGCTCGCGACCTGCTCCGTGGGCATGGCGCCATTGGAGCCAGCAACGGTGACGATCTGGTTCTCGCCATCCTCCGCGCCAACCACGATCAGGGCGACACCCGGTGTTTCGTCAGCCGGCTGGGCGATGAGTTCAGTCGCGACACCCTCGCGCGCGAGTTGGGCGACGAGCTCCGCGCCACCTTCGCGCTGGCCTACGCGGGCGACCAAGGCCACCTGGGCACCTAGGCGTGCCGCGGCCACCGCCTGGTTGGCGCCCTTGCCACCGATGCAGGACGAGAAACGCTGGCCGCGCAGGGTCTCGCCGGCCAGCGGCAAACGCGGTGCGTGGACGATCAGGTCCCGGTTGACGCTGCCAAGGATGAGCAAGTCAGGCATGGTCGCCCCGTGCTGCGCTGGAAACGAAAGAACCCCTCGGGGGCCCGAGGGGTTCTTGCTTGGGGACTGTCGAGTTCAACGCTCGCCGATGGGCTTGACGTTGCGCGCGGCGGCGCCCACGAACAGCTGGCGGGGGCGACCGATCTTGTACTCAGGGTCACCAATCATCTCGTTGAGCTGGGCAATCCAGCCGACCGTACGCGCCAGCGCAAAGATGGCGGTGAACAGCGGCACCGGGATGCCGATGGCGCGCTGCACGATGCCCGAGTAGAAGTCCACGTTCGGGTAGAGCTTGCGAGCGACGAAGTACTCGTCCTCCAGCGCGATCTTTTCCAGCTTCATGGCCAGCTCGAAGAGCGGGTCGTTCTGCAGGCCGAGTTCGTTCAGGACCTCGTAGCAGGTCTCACGCATCAGCTTGGCGCGAGGGTCGTAATTCTTGTAGACGCGGTGGCCAAAGCCCATCAGCTTGACGCCGCTGTTCTTGTCCTTGACCTGCTTGATGAACTCGCCGATCTTGGCCACGCCACCAGAAGCCTGGATGTCGTTCAGCATGTTCAGGCAGGCCTCGTTGGCGCCGCCGTGAGCCGGGCCCCAGAGGCAGGCCACGCCCGCAGCGATGGCGGCGAAGGGGTTGGTACCCGACGAACCGCACAGGCGCACCGTGGAGGTGGAAGCGTTCTGCTCGTGGTCGGCGTGCAGGGTGAAGATGCGGTCCATGGCGCGGACCAGCACCTCGTTGGGCTTGTAGGGCTCGCAGGGCGTGGCAAACATCATGCGCATGAAGTTGCCGGCGTAGCTCAGGTCGTTCTGCGGGTAGATGTAGGGCTGGCCGACCGTGTACTTGTAGGCCATGGCCACGAGCGTGGGCATCTTGGCGATCAAGCGGATGGCCGAGATCTCGCGGTGCTCGGGGTTATGGACGTCGGTACTGTCGTGATAGAAGGCCGACAGGGCGCTGACCAAGCCCGTCATCACCGCCATCGGGTGGGCATCACGACGGAAGCCGCGCAGGAAGAACTGCATCTGCTCGTTGACCATGGTGTGATGCATCACGGTCTCGTTGAACTTGGCCTTCTCGGCCTCGTTCGGCAGCTCTCCGTAGAGCAGCAGGTAGCAGGTTTCGAGGTAGTCGCAGTTCACCGCGAGCTGCTCGATGGGGTAGCCGCGGTACAGCAGCTCACCCTTGTCGCCATCGATGTAGGTGATGGTGGAGTTGCACGACGCGGTGGACAGGAAGCCCGGGTCGTAGGTGAACTTGCCCGTCTGCGCGTACAGCTTGCGGATGTCGATCACGTCCGGACCGATGCTGCCCTTGTAGAGCGGCAGGTCCATCGAGGGGCTGCCGTCAGAGAACGACAGGGTGGCTTTGACGTCGGACGGGGTCATGATGCAGTCCTTAGAGAGTCAGTGATTCGGGGGTACGCAGCTCGCCCAGCACCTGCTGCACTGCAGGGCAGTCGAGATCGCCGCTGGGTTCCTTGCGCCGCAACAGCAGGTCCAGCAGGTCGTTGTCGGCCAGGTCCATCAGGATCGTGAGGCCTTCAGCTTGCGTGAGGCTGATGCCGTCAGGGTGGTGCTCAAAAAAGCGCGCAATCAGCAAATCGTTCTCAAGCAGGCCACGCCGGCAGCGCCAGCGCAGCTTGGAGAGTTCGCGTTCGCCAATCAATTCGGGCATGGATCAAACGGCGCGACGCACCATGAGTTCCTTGATCTTGCCAATCGCCTTCGTGGGGTTCAGGCCCTTGGGGCAGACGTCCACGCAGTTCATGATGGTGTGGCAGCGGAACAGGCGGTACGGGTCTTCGA
>CALMQC010000688.1 GCA_937871895.1 uncultured Roseateles sp.
GGCGTCATCTGTTGACGGTCACCGAGGTGGATGCCAAGCCTTGCGTGAAGCTCGACCATCGGCGCATCAAGCTGGCGGTGCGGCCGGGCAGCGATGCCGCTAAGCGTGCCGAGGTGATGCACGAGTGGCACAAGCTGCTGCTGCACGCCGAGATCCGGGCCCTGATCGCCCGCTGGGAGAAGAGGCTGCGCGTGAAGGTGTCGGGCTACTACCTGCAGCGCATGAAGACCAAGTGGGGCAGCTGCAACCACCGCGCCGGCAACATTCGACTGAACACCGAGTTGGTGAAGAAGCCGAAGGACCTGGTCGAGTACGTGGTGGTGCACGAAATGCTGCACCTGCTGGAGCCGACCCACAACGAGCGCTTTGTGGCGCTGCTGGATCGGTGGTGGCCGCAGTGGCGGGAGGCGCGGCGGGAGTTGAATGCGTTGCCGCTGGCGCCTTAGGCCCGAACGGCTATCGACGCTTGCCGTTCTCGACGCTGCCCGACAACCGACTTTCCCGCCCCTCCCCCCCAATCTGCATCCTGTCGCCCCCCGCTAGGTCCCCCGGGGCGGCGTTGCTATGGTGTGCTACATCACCAACACACCCCGGAGCAGCGCGTGATGCAAACACCCTGGACGGAACAAGGCCCGATTTATCAGCAGCTGGCGGACCGGCTGGCTGTGCAGTTGCTGGATGGGCAGCCTGAGGAGGGCGAGGCGATGCCGTCAGTGCGGCAGCTGGCTTCGTCGTACTTGATCAACCCGCTGACGGTCACGCGGGCGCTGCAGACACTGGCCGAGCATGGCCTGGTGGAGATGCGCCGGGGCATGGGCATGTATGTGACGCCCGGCGCGCGGGAGCGGCTGCGGCGGCAGGAGCGGGAGCGCTTCCTGAAGCGAGACTGGCCGGCCCTGCGGGCCAAGCTCAAGCGCCTGGGCCTGACGGCCGGGGACCTGGATTGGGAGACGAACTGATGAACACGAACACAACTCCAACGGGCGCTGGCGCACCGGCGCTGGTGCAGGCGCAGGGCGTCTCACTCAACTACGGCAAGAAGGCGGCGCTGCGCGATGTGTCCTTCACAATCCCCAAGGGCCGCGTGGTCGGTCTGCTGGGGCACAACGGTGCCGGCAAGACCTCGCTGATGAAGGCGATGGTGGGCCTGTTGCCGGTGCAGGGCGAGCTGACGGTGATGGGCATCCGCCCGCGGGAGGACCGCGCGGCGCTGCTCACGCAGCTGAGCTACATCCCGGACGTGGCGGTGTTGCCGCGCTGGGCGCGGGTGGCGGAGCTGATCGAGCTGATGGCGCGGCTGCAGCCGCAGTTCAGCGCCGAGCGGGCGCGCGAGCTGCTGCGCCGCACGAGCGTGCAGCTGACGGACAAGGTCAAGACGCTCTCCAAGGGCATGGTGGCGCAAACGCACCTGGCCTTGATCGCGGCGATTGACGCCAAGCTGATGGTGCTGGACGAGCCGACGCTGGGCCTGGATGTGATCTCGCGCAAGAACTTCTACGAGATGCTGATCGACGAGTGGTGCGACGGCGAGCGCAGCGTGCTGATCTCGACCCACCAGGTGGAGGAAGTGGAAGCCCTGCTGTCCGACGTGATCATGCTGGACGAGGGCCAGGTGGTGCTGTCGATCAGCCTGGAAGACATCGACCAGCGCTTTGTGGCGCTGAACCACGACCCGGCCGTGGCGGACGCGATGGCGGCCGCGCACCCGCTGCTGCGCTACCGCGACCAGGGCCGCACGACCTCGCTGTTTGACGGCACGCCGCCCGAGCACCTGACGGGCCTTGGGCAGCGCGTGCGCCCGAGCCTGGTGGACCTCTTTGTGGCGCTGACGCGCAACCCGGCCCTGAACAACAACAAGTCGGCTTCGGCCTGAGTGGAGACAGACATGTTCAAACACCTCCCGACCCTGTTGCTGCGCGAGTGGATGCAGCACAAACGTGGCTGGCTGATTGCGGCGCTGCTGCCGGGGCTGCTGTTCATGGCGATGCTGCCGATTGGCGATGTGCAGGGCATGCCCCAGGGACAGCCCGAGCTGCTGACGCTGGCGACGCTGCTGTTGGCGGGCATCGTGACCTGGGGCATTTGCTTGCTGGTGGCGGTGTTCCAGCTGCCGGGCCTGGCGCGGCGTGATGTGCAGGACCGCTCGATCGAGTTCTGGCTGTCTCTGCCCGGCGGGCATGGCGAGAGCCTGCTGGCCACGCTGCTGGCCCATGGCTGGCTGGCGCCGCTGGCGGGCCTGGCGGTGGGCACGCTGCTGGGTTTCCCCATCGTGGTGCTGCTGGTGGGCCTGAAGGTGAGCTGGGGCGCCCTGGGCGATGTGGCCTGGAGCCAGGTGCTGGCCGTGCTGCCACCGCTGTGGCTGCGGGCGGCCTTGGGCACGCTGCTGACCCTGGTGTGGATGGCGCCGTTGGTGCTGGTGCTGATGGCGGCGTCCGCCTGGCTCAAGCGCATCGGGGTGCCGCTGGTCTTGGGTGGCGGCGGCGTGGCGATGCTGATCATGAACAAGGTCTATGGCATCGAGTGGCCGTCAGAGCAGATGGCGGCTTGGACGGCACAGCTGAACAAGTCGATGGTGACCGAGCCCAATGGCTTGTCAGGCGCGATGGGCGGCTACGCCAGCCCGTGGGTCTGGGCGGGGCAGGATGCACTGGCGGGCCTGTCCAGCCTGGTCTCGCTGCAGGCGCTGGGCTGGGCGGCGATTGCCGGCGTGGCCTTCTGGCTGCTGGTGCTCAAGCGCAGCCGCATCGCCTAAGGGCGCTCAGGCGCTCAGTTGGTCAGGCGTGGGCCGCTCGCCAGCGGCCCACTTCGCCAGAGATCTGGACAAGGCCAGGCAACACCCGCACACCGGCCGGCCGGCCCGGCGAGGCCAGCGCGCGGTTGCTGCCCCCGGCCCAGACCTCGACAGCCGCCGGCAGCAGCGTGCGCAGCCGGCTGAGGCCCTCGTGCACCGCCCGGTTGGCCAGCACGGCGCTGAAGCTCAGGGCCACCACGTCCGCGCGGTGCGCGGCCACGGCGGGCCCGATCTGCTCGGGCGGGGTCTGCGCACCGAGCGAAAGGCAGGTGCAGCCCTCCAGGCAGAGCAGGGCTTCGGCCATCAAGAGGCCCAGCACATGGCTCTCGCCGGGTAGGGTGGTCAGCAGCACACGGGGCCCGGGCTGGGCGGCCGGTGCGGGCAGCGACTGCAGGGCCTGGCGCAGCACCAGCTGCAGGGACTCGCTGAACACATGCTCCTCAAACACCTGCAGCTCGCCGCGCATCCAGGCGTCACCCACGGCCACGGTCAGCGGGGCAAAGAGCTGGGTCACCGCAGCGGCCAGGCCTTGGCGAAGCAGCGCTTGGGTCAGGGCCTGGCGCAGGCCGTCCACATCGTGGCGCTTGAGGCGAACCAGGCATTCGGCGATGTCCTTGGCCAGCGGGCCGGCATCGCCGGCGGACAGGGCGCCGGGAAGAGTGCCGGGCAGGGCGCCGGGATCGGTGCCTGGAAGCTCGCCGGAAAGTGCGCCAGCCCGGGCTGAGGTGGCAGTAGCCCGGCGCGGGGCGGGCGGGGGCGCATTGAGCCAGCCTTGCAACTGGGCCTCGCTGGCCAGCACCACGCGGCCGGGGCGGTGCCCGGCGTCCAGCAGCCGCTTGATGAGGCGCAGCCGCGCCACCTGGCTGGCGGGGTAGAGCCGCTCACCCGCACCGTCACGCCCGGGCTGGGGGAAGCCATAGCGCCGCTCCCAGATGCGCAGGGTCTCGCGGCGGATGCCGGTTTCGCGTTCCACAGCCGAGATGCCGATGCCCTCGGCCTCGGGCCGATGGTCGGGCTGCTCGGAGTTTGATGTCATTTTGTATAGGACAAAATGTGGACAAACGCGATTCTCTGCCTTAGGATCGATTCCGTCCACCGATTTGTATAGGACAAATCTTAGCCAAAGCCACAAGCGGCGGCGTCAAGAACCCTGTCCGGCGGCCGTCGCAAGCGGCCGCCACTTCCCCTCCCTGGCCCCGGCCGGGGCTGAATCTGGTGGACCGCCTTTCTTCATCCACTGCCGGCCCACGCCATGTCCAGCACCGCGACCTCG
>CALMQC010000689.1 GCA_937871895.1 uncultured Roseateles sp.
TCGCCAAGCCGTGATGCTCAAGGGCCGGGGCAACAGCCGCAGCAACATCGTCTGTCCGCTGCACCGCTGGACCTATTCCCACCAGGGCGAGCTGATCGGCGCCCCACACTTTGCGGACGACCCCTGCCTCAATCTGCAGCGCTACCCGCTGCGCGAATGGAACGGCCTGCTGTTTGAAGACAACGGCCACGACGTCGCCGCCCATCTGCAGCAGCTCGGCCCCCGCGCCAAGCTCGATTTCTCGGGCTATGTGCTCGACAAGGTGCAGGCCCATGTCTGCAACTACAACTGGAAGACCTTCATCGAGGTCTACCTTGAGGACTACCACGTTGGCCCCTTCCACCCCGGCCTGGGTCAGTTTGTCAGCTGTGAGGACCTGGCGTGGGAGTTCGGCAAGCACCACTCGGTGCAGACGGTTGGCGTCAGCCCGGGCTTTGGACGGCCTGGCTCTGGCGTCTACGGGCGCTGGCATGAGCAACTGCTGAAGTACCGCCAAGGCCGCCTGCCCGAGGCTGGCGCGGTGTGGCTGACCTACTACCCGCACATCATGGTCGAGTGGTACCCGCACGTGCTGGTCGTCTCCACCCTGCACCCGCAGGGGCCGCAAAAGACGCTCAATCTCGTCGAGTTCTATTACCCCGAGGAGATCGTCGCATTCGAACGCGAGTTCGTCGAAGCGCAGCAGGCGGCCTACATGGAAACCTGCATCGAGGACGACGAGATCGCCGAGCGCATGGACGCCGGACGCAAGGCCCTGTTCGACCGCGGCGACAACCAGGTCGGCCCCTATCAAAGCCCCATGGAAGACGGCATGCAGCACTTCCATGAGTGGTACCGGTCCCAGTTGGGCCTCACTGACTGACCGTGTCGGCGCCGCTGCTCATGGTGCTGGCGAGCTTGCTGTTCGCCGCCATGGGTGTCTGCGTGAAGCTGGCGTCGTCGATGTATGACGCGACCGAGATCGTCATGTACCGCAGCCTCGTCGGCGTACTGATGGTCGGCGCCTTGGCGCGCTGGCAGGGCGTCAGCCTGCGCACCACCGTGCCCGGCATGCACGTGGCTCGCAGCGTGGCCGGCGTCGGCGCGCTCAGCCTGTGGTTCTTTGCCTTCGGCGGCCTGCCGCTGGCCACGGCGATGACGCTCAACTACATGTCCTCGGTGTGGATGGCCCTCTTCCTGCTGGGCGGTGCGGTCTTCATGGGCGCGCGGCAGCTGGACATGCGGCTCTTTGCCGCCGTGCTGGCCGGCTTCGTCGGCGTGGCCCTGGTGTTGCGACCCAGCATGGGCCCGCAACAGGCGTGGCCGGGCGTGGCCGGCCTGCTGTCGGGCATGCTCGCGGCGCTGGCCTATCTGCAGGTCACGGCGCTGGGGCGCGCGGGCGAGCCTGAACTGCGGGTCGTCTTTTACTTCTCATGCGGTGGCGCGCTGGCGGGCGCGGTGATGTCTCTGGTGCTGGGCGATGGCCTGCACTCCCATACTGTCTATGGCGCCGGCCTGCTGCTCGCCGTCGGCACCCTGGCCAGCCTGGCCCAGCTCTGCATCACCCGGGCCTATGCGATTGGACGGCCCCTGGTGAACGCCTGTCTGCACTACCTCGGCATCGTCTTTGCCTACATGTTGGGCGTGCTGTTCTTCCACGACCCCGTGACCTTGTCGGCCACGCTTGGCATGCTGCTGATCATCGGCGCAGGCGTCACTGCCACCTGGCTGCGTGGCCGCCTGGCGCCGGCGCCCAAGGACAGCCAATTCAACCCAAGCGAATCCTGATGCCCCACACCACCCTCATCGCCCCAGAGGCCCTGCAAGGCCTGACCGACGTCCTCGTGCTGGATTGCAGCTTCGATCTCGCCGACCCGGAGGCGGGCGCCCGCGCTTACGCGGCGGGGCACATTCCCGGCGCCCACTACCTGCACCTTGACCGCGACCTCTGTGGCCCCAAGACCGACGCCGCCGGCCGCTTCCTCGGCCGTCACCCCTTGCCCAGCCGCGAGGACTTCGCCGCCCGGGTTCAGACATTGGGCTTGCGCGCCGGCCAGCAGGTGGTGGCCTATGACCGCAGCGGCGGCATGTACGCGGCGCGGCTTTGGTGGATGCTGCGCTGGCTGGGCCACGCCGAGGTCGCCGTGCTCGATGGCGCCTGGCCCGGCCCCTGGACGACCGAGCTGCCGCCCCAGCCGACGCCAGGCAACTGGCAAGCCGCCGCACCCCTCGGCGGCACGATCGATGCCGACGCGCTGGCCGCCCAGCTCGGCCGCGTCCGCCTGATCGATGCCCGCGCGGGCGAGCGCTTCCGGGGCGAGGTCGAGCCCCTGGACAAGCAAGCCGGCCACATCCCCGGCGCCAGCAACCGCTTCTTCCGGAACAACCTCGGCCCTGACGAGCGCTTCAAGCCCGCCGCTGAGCTGCGTGCCGAATTCGAAGCCCTGCTGGCCCCGTTCAGCGGGGACGACGTCATCCACCAATGCGGCTCCGGTGTGACCGCGTGCCACAACCAGCTGGCCATGGTCCATGCCGGCCTGGCCCCAGGGCGGCTCTACCCGGGCTCCTGGAGCGAGTGGTCCGCCGACCCAAGCCGCCCCATCGCCCAGGGTTGACGCAACGCAAGCCGGGGGCGCGCGGCGCGGCGCAAACTGAAGCCATTCCCTCAGGAGGTCTTCACCATGTACAAGCGCATCCTCGTTCCCACCGACGGCTCT
>CALMQC010000690.1 GCA_937871895.1 uncultured Roseateles sp.
CGTCATCGTGGCTCACAGCATGGGTGGCCTCGCCGCCCGCGCCTGGTTGCGCACCCATGGTGCCCACCACACGCAGGCGCCGCGGCTCATCAGCCTGGGCACGCCGCATCTCGGCACCCACATCGCCGCCTTCTCGCCCGCCACCAACGCGCGGCAAATGCGCTGCGGGTCCAACTGGCTGGCACAACTGCCGCCCATGCCCGATGTGGACTGCCTCTGGTCGCCGTGTGACCAGATCGTCCAGCCCGCCGCCAACGCCTGCCTGCCCGGAGCGCGGCTGCACCGCGTGGACGCCACCGGGCATCTGGCCCTGATCGACTCGCCCGAGGCCTGGGCGCTGCTGCAGCGCGCGCTGCTCAACTGAGCGACGCGTGCGCCCGCTCCAGCAGCGCTGCCGACGCCGCCAGCGCGGCCCGCTCCAGCTCGTCCATCTCGGGCTCCAGCACCTCCAGCGCGCCGCCGGCGCCAATCAGGCTGGGCAGTGACAGCGCCACGCCCTGCAGCCCGCAGGCGCCGGTCTGCACCCGGCTCACCGCCAGGATGCTGCGTTCGTCCAGCAGCAGGGCGCGCATCACGCGCGTGGTGACGAGGCCGATGGCGTGGTTGGTGGCGCCCTTGCGCTGGATCACCTCGTAGGCCGCGCGCCGCATCTGCTGAGCCAGGGTGGGCTCGGCGGCGGCATCCCACTGCGCCAAGCTGCGCAGTGGGCGCCCGCCCAGGCGCGCGCCCGACCACACGGGCACCGACGAATCGCCATGCTCCCCCAGCACCTGGATGTGGAGCGAACCCGGCGCCACCCGCAACTGCCGGTCAAGAATCTGCCGCAGCCTGGCGGTGTCGAGCAGGGTACCGGTGCCGATCACGCGCTCGGGCGGCAGGCCGCTGGCGGCCTGCAGCACGCGGGTCAGCACGTCCACCGGGTTGCTCACCATCACCACCACACCGCCAAAGCCGCGCAGCATCTGGCCCACCTCGGCGGCCATGCGGGCGTTGTCGCGCAGCAGGTCCAGCCGGCTCTCGTTGGGGCGGCCATTGCGCCCAGCGGCCACCACCACCACGTCGGCCTCGCGCATCTTTTCCAGCGGCACGGCAGCCACCTCGCAGGCCGGGTAGAAGGCCGCGCCGTGCGCCAGGTCCATGGCCTCGCCCTCGGCCACCTCGGCCCGCAGGTCGTGCAGCCACAGGCGCTGGGCAATGCCCGCATGCAGCGTGGAGATGGCCACGCTGGTGCCCACCCAGCCCGTGCCGATGATCCCAACGGTTTCCTTGTCCATGCTGTCCTTCCTTCCTCGTTCTCGCTCACCGCAGGCGCTTCGCGCCGCCAGGCGTCCATTCATCGCGTCAGCCGTGCTGCAACGCGCGGCAGGCGCAAGAATGCCAGCAACTTCACGACACGGGCTTGACCATGCTCATGCACACCGAACCTGCCTTGCAAGTCCAAGGCCTGCGCAAGGCCTACGGCAGCCGCACGGCCGTCGAGTCCGTCAGCTTCCAGGTGCGGCCCGGCCAGGTGCTCGGGCTGCTGGGGCCCAATGGCGCGGGCAAGTCCACCACCGTGGGCATGATCTGCGGGCTGACCACACCGGACGCCGGCGAGATCCGGCTGCGCGGCGGGCTCAGCCTGGCCAGCGATGAGCGTGGCTACAAGCAGCGCCTTGGCCTCGTGCCGCAAGACCTGGCGCTCTATGAGGAACTGCCCGCCCGCACCAATGTCGAAGTCTTCGGCGCGCTCTACGGCATCACGGGTGCCGAGCTGCACCGGCGCTGCGAGCAGGTGCTGGCTCTGGTCGGCCTGTCGGACCGCGCTGGCGACAAGCCCAGCACCTTCTCGGGCGGCATGAAACGGCGCCTGCACATCGCCTGTGCGCTGGTGCATGACCCCGAGGTCATCCTGCTCGACGAGCCCACGGCCGGCGTGGACCCGCAAAGCCGCAACGCCATCTTCGACAACCTCGAGCAGCTCAAGGCCGCCGGCAAGGCCTTGATCTACACCACCCACTACATGGAAGAGGCCGAGCGCCTGGCCGACCACGTCGTCATCGTGGACCACGGCCGCGTGGTGGCCAGCGGCACCCAGGCCGAGCTCTATACCGCCCACGCCGGCGAGCCGCAACTCAGCGTGCAGTTCCTGACCGCCCCCGAAGCCGCTGCCTTGCACGGCCTGCCTGGCGTGCTGCGCCACACGCTGGACGCCAGCAGCGCCGAGTTCACCCTGCACCACCTCGATGCCAGCGCGGCCCTGCTGGCGGCCCTGGCCGAGCGTGGCCTGCAGGTGCGCAGCCTGGCGTCCAGCCAGCCTTCGCTCGAAGACGTCTTCCTGGCCCTGACCGGCCGCCAACTGCGCGACTGACCCGGGAGCCGCCATGAATGCCGCCGCCTTCTTCTCCCTGCTTCGCGCCGAGCTGCGCCTCTTCCTCGCCAACCGCAAGGCCATGGTGATGAGCATCGTCGCCCCCATCCTCATCGCCGCCTTCTTTGGCAGCCTCTTCGGCGGTAGCGGCCAGAGCAAGCCCGCCGCCATCCCCATCGCCGTCGTGGACCTGGACCAGAGCGCACTCTCCGCCGCTGTCGTCAAGGCGCTGCAGGCCGATGGCTCGCTCAAGACGGAGGTGCTGCCCGAGCCCGAGGCCATCGCTCAGGTGCGTGCCGGCAAGCGGCGCGTCGCCGTCGTGCTGCCGGTCGGGCTGGGTCAGCAGGCCAGCACGGCGCTCTTTGGCGCCGGCCGCAAGCCCGAGATCCAGCTCCACTACGACCCCTCCCAGGCCATGACGCTGTCCATCGTGCAAGGCCTGCTCGCCCAGTCGCTGATGCAGGAGGTCAGCCGCAGCAGCTTCAGCGGCCAGAGCACGGCCATGCGCGACATGGCCGCCCAGGCGCGGGCGTCCACCAGCCTGCCCACACAACAGCGTGACGACCTCGTGCGCATGTTCGAGTCCATCGACCGGGTGCAGCAGGCTCAAGCTGCCGACGCAGCGAGCAGCCCCGCCTCAGCAGCCCCCGCCGCCGGCGG
>CALMQC010000691.1 GCA_937871895.1 uncultured Roseateles sp.
AGCTGCAGCTGAGAGTAGTGTGTGGGCCCACGTGCAGCGCCAAGACGCGCGTGCTGCAAGCCCTGGCCGCGCAGGGCGAGCAGGTGCTGGACCTGGAAGACCTGGCTGCGCACCGGGGCTCGGTGCTGGGCAGTGTGCCGGGGCGGCCGCAGCCGACGCAAAAGGCCTTTGAGACGCAGCTGATGCAGGCGATGGCCGGCTTCGATCTGAGCCGCAGGGTGTGGATCGAGGCTGAGAGCCGGCGCATTGGCAAGCTGACGGTGCCCGAGCCGGTGCTGGCCAATCTGCGCGCCAGCCCCATCGTCGAGATTGCGGCCAGCTTTGCGGCGCGCCACAGCTACCTGCTGCGCGACTACGCCTGGCTCGGCGATGACCGCGAAAGCTTTGCTGAGAAGCTGGGCACGCTGCGCGAGCTGCTGCCCAAAGAGACCCTCGCGCAGTGGCAGGCCTGGGCGCTGGCGGGCGAGCTGCCCCAGCTCTTTGAGGCGCTGATGCGCCAGCACTACGACCCGCTCTATGCCCGCTCGCAAGGCCGACATCTGGCCGAGTTGGGCCGCGCGACGCAGGTGGCCTGCGACGACCTCAGCGATGCTGGCATTGCCGCGCTCGCCGCGCGCATCGCGGCGCTCTGATCAACGCGACATCAGCCTGCGCGCCAAGGCGCTGAGCCCGTCCACCAGCGCCACCAGGACCAGCATCGCGGCCAGCACCGAGGCCGTCTTGCCCATCTGGAACAGGCCCATGTGGAAGGCCAGCATCTGCCCCAGCCCGCCCGCGCCGACGACGCCCAGGATGGCCGCTGCGCGGATGTTGTTCTCCCAGCGGTAGAGCGCGTAGGAGATGAGCTGCGGCAGCACTTGGGGCAAGGTGGCGTAGAGGAACACGCGTCCTGCGGGCACGCCTTGGCTGCGTAAAGCAGCACTGGGCGCGGGCGGGGCGTTCTCGATGGCCTCGGCAAACAGCCGGCCCAGCACGCCCGTGGTGTGCAGCGCCAAGGCCAGCGTGCCGGCCAAGGGGCCGAGGCCGGCGGAGATGAGCAGCAGCGCCGCCCACACCAGCTCGGGCACGGCGCGCAGCGCGTTGAGCAGCAGGCGCGTCGGCGCCCGGGCATGAGCCGGGTCACCCGAATGGGTGCGGCTCGCGGGCAGGGCCAGTAGCAAGCCAAAGAGTGCAGCCAGCAAGGTGCCCAGCCCCGACATCGCCAACGTCTCCATGCTGGCCACCACCACCTTGCTCACGAACTTGGGCGACAGGTCAGGCGGGAAGAACTCGCCCACAAAGCGCGCCATGCTTTGCGCGGCCTCGAGCGAGAGGAAGGCCGACCACCGCAGGTCCAGGCTCCAGAAGCTGAGGCTGACCAGCGCGACGAGGCCGAGGCTGATCCACAGCGCCTGGCTGCGCGCATGGAAGAGCGGCGGCGGCAGCCGGTAGGGCAGGTTGGCGGCGTGCTT
Organism: uncultured Roseateles sp.; assembly: GCA_937871895.1. Classification (GTDB taxonomy): domain Bacteria; phylum Pseudomonadota; class Gammaproteobacteria; order Burkholderiales; family Burkholderiaceae_C; genus Pelomonas. Next base: position 1,452 of record CALMQC010000691.1, read on the forward strand.
GGGTCTCATGCCAATACTTTCCGCAGCCACGCACTGACCTTGTCGGCCAAGGTAACCAAGAGCACGAAGACCAGCAACATCGTCGCCACCTCACCGCCCGCGAACATCTTGGTCGAGTTGTCGAGCTGCTGCCCCAGGCCCCCGGCGCCGACAAAGCCGAGCACGACGGACGAGCGGATCGCGCACTCCCAGCGGTAGACGGTGTAGGAGGTCAGCTCGCCAGCGTTCTGCGGAAGCAGGCCGTAGGCAAAGGCTTGCAGGCGGCCGCTGCCGTTGGCGAGCAAGGCGCGCGTGGCCGGGGTCTCGCCGCTCTCCAGGATGTCGGCATACACCTTGCCGAGCATGCCGCCGTAGGTCAGCGCAATGGCCAGCACGCCGGCCGTGGGCCCGAGGCCCACCACGCGCACGAAGACCAGCGCCCACACCAGCTCCGGGATGCTTCGCAGCACGACGAGCCCCCAGCGCAGGCTCTGCCGCAGCACGGCTGGCAGCAGCGCCATGCGGCCCGAGAGTGCGGACACCGACAGCACGCGGGTGGACATCAAAGTGGCCGGCACGGCGATGACGAGTGCGAGCGTGATGCCCGCCGTGGCGATGGCGACGGTGCGCCAGGTCTCGCGCGCCACCATCCACAAAAACTCCGCGCCATGCGCCGGTGGCACAAAGGCGGCGAGGAAGCGCGCCGTGGGCTCGCGGCTTTCGGCCGAGAACAGCACCCAAGGGCGGAACTCGGTGGCCACCAGCATGGGCCACAGCAGCGCCAAGGCGGCGCAGGCCCAGAAGACGCGGCCGAGCCAGGCCGGGTCGCGCAGGGCTGGGGGCTGATTCACCTGCAATGCATCACTACCGGTGGCGCGGCTGGCGCCTCGGGCCCGGCCAGCGGTTGGTGCAGCTCGTCCTCATGCTGGGCATAGAGCTGCAGCAGGCGCTCGCGCGTCACCTCGGCCGTGGGCAGGTCAAAGGCCACGGCGCCATCGCGCAGGCCGAGGATGCGGCTGAAGTGGGCCAGCGCAGTCTCCACCTGGTGCATGGTCACCAGCATCGTGATGCCGCGCTCGCGGGCCTCCTGCGTCAGGGTCTGGATGACCTGCTCGGCCCGCGTCGGGTCCAGCGCCGAGAGTGGCTCGTCCACCAGCCACAGGCTCGCTGGTGACACCAACGCCCGCGCCAGGGCCACGCGCTGGCGCTCGCCGCCCGAGAGGCGGTCCACCCTGGCAAAGAGCTTGTCCGCCAGGCCAAAGCGGTCCAGCGCCGCGTGGGCGCCGGGGATGTCGGCCGGGTAGAACAGCGAGCGCAGGCTTTGCATCAGGCCCCAGGCTGGCAGCCGCCCCGCCAGCACGGCCGTGACCACACGCTGCCGGGGAGGCAGTGGCGGCACCTGCGGCGCCAGGAAGAGCCGCCCGCGCTGGCGCTGCAGGGCCGAGGTGGCGAGCTGCCAGGGGTCGGCCCCGTCCAGCCGCAACTGGCCCTGCGTGGGCTTGAGCGCGGCGGCGGCCACGTGCAACAGCGTCGTCTTGCCGGCACCCGAAGGGCCGATCACCGCCACCTGCTCGCCCGGCTGCAGCGCGAGGCTCACGCCGCGCAGCGCGTCGCGGCCCTTGGGGGCGGCGGGGTGGCGGGCGTGGATAGCTGAAAGCTCAATTCGCATGCGACGGTGCTGTTCGGACGGTTGTTCAGGAGTTTGGGGCCGAGCGCCGGGCCGCCCCAAGCCGGCCCGCTTGGCGATGCCGGCCGGTCAATCCGGCGGGCATCGACGTCCCCTCGGGGGCTGAGGCCGGACACGGTGCGCCCAGTGGGCGCGCTGTGACTGCCGAAGGGCCCTGGCGAATGCCAGGGCGCGGTCTGCAAGACCGACCAGATTCGCGCGCGTTCAGCGACGCGAAGCTGGGCGAGGGGCTCACAACAACCCAGCGCTGCGGGCGGCGGCTTCAATGGCCTTGTAGTTTTCGGCCTTCGTGGGGACGAAGCGCGTGGCGCGTTGCAGATCGAGGATGGTCTTGCCCTCGGGCGTGTTCTTGTCCAGCGCCAGGAAGGCCTGGGTCAGCTTGCTGCGCAGCGCCTCGGGCATGCTGGCATGCACCGTCCAGTTGTAGTCGTAGTAGGGCGCGGTGGTGAAGAAGGCCCGCACCTTGTCGGTGTCCACCTTCTTCTCAGCCACGAACTTCTCCCACACCGAGATGTTCAGCGCCCCGGCCTGCACCTTGCCGGCGGCCACGGCGGCGATGGTGGCGTCGTGCGCGCCGCTGAAGGCCACGCGCTTGAAGTCGCGCTCGGGCTCCAGGCCGGCGGCCAGCAAAAAGCTGCGCGGCATCAGGTGGCCGCTCGTCGAGCTTTGCGAGCCGAAGCTCACGTCCTTGCCCTTCAGGTCGGCCAGGGTCTTGATGGCGGGGTCCGCCGTGATGAAGACCGACTTGAAGCGCTCGTCCTCCTCGCGCTGCGCCAGCGGGATCACCTTGCCGCCCGAGCGCACCGAGGCCTGCACGAAGGTGAAGCCCCCAAACCAGGCCAGGTCCACCTTCTTGTTGATCAGCGCCTCCACAGACGCCGCGTAGTCCGTCACCGGCGTGAACTCGACCTTCATGCCCAGCTTCGCTTCCAAATATTTGACCAGCGGCTCGGCCTTGCGAGCCAGCTCGGTGGGTGACTCGTCAGGGATGACGGTGATGCGGAAGACCTGTTGCTGGGCCTGGGCCAGGCCGGCGAGGGCGAGCAGGGCGGTAGAGAGGAGGGCGCGGCGGATGGTGTGCATGGCAGCTGGGTACTTGGTCAAAGCCGGAATTAGAGCGTGGAAAGCAGACCGCCCTCGATACTTCGGGTCCTGAATCCATGGAGCCAGCGTTGACCTCGATTCCCCGCCTCACGTCCCTCTCCCACGGCGGCGGCTGCGGCTGCAAGATCGCCCCCGGCGTGCTGAGCGAGATCCTCAAGAACACCGCCAAGTTCCCGGTGCCGCCGCAGCTGCTGGTGGGCATCGAGACCTCGGACGACGCGGCCGTCTACCAGCTCAGCGACGACATCGCCGTCATCGCGACGACGGACTTCTTCATGCCCATCGTCGACGACCCCTTCGACTTTGGCCGCATCGCCGCCACCAATGCCATCAGCGACGTCTACGCCATGGGCGGCACGCCCATCATGGCGCTGGCCCTGGTGGGCATGCCCATCAACGTGCTGCCGGTCGAGGTCATCGCCAAGATCCTTGAAGGCGGCGAGTCGGTCTGCCGCGCGGCGGGCATCCCCATCGCGGGTGGGCACACGATTGATTCGGTCGAGCCCATCTACGGCCTCGTGGCGCTCGGCGTCATCCACCCCAAGAAGGTCAAGCGCAATGCCGATGCCCGCGTGGGTGACCGGCTGGTGCTCGGCAAGCCTCTCGGCGTGGGCGTGCTCTCGGCCGCGCTCAAGAAGGAAGCCCTTTCGCCCGAGGGCTACGCGCAAATGATCGCCACCACCACGCGGCTCAACACGCCAGGGCCTGAGCTCGCCGCACTGCCCGGCGTGCACGCGCTGACCGACGTCACCGGCTTTGGCCTCGCGGGTCACGCGCTGGAGCTGGCACGGGCTGCCCGCGCCACCGTCGCCATCGACTGGGCGCGTGTGCCCTTGCTGGACGGCGTGCGTGCGCTGGCCGACCAAGGCTTCATCACCGGCGCCTCGGGCCGCAACTGGGCGGGCTATGGGGCAGACGTCCAGTTGCCCGAGGGCTTCAGCGCCACGGACCGCGCGCTGCTGACCGACCCGCAGACCAGTGGCGGGCTGCTGGTGTCGTGCGATGCGTCAGCCGTTGATGAGGTGCTGGCCGTGTTCCGGCGGCATGGCTTTGAGGCGGCGGCTGAAGTGGGCGAGGTGATCGAGGCCGGGGTTTCAGGTCTGGTCCTGCGGCCCTAGGCAGCAGCGTCGAAAGCCCCTCATGAAAACCATCCGCGACCTGCTCAAGCCCCCGCACATCACCGGCCGCGTCGAGGCCATCGTCGTGCGCGGCGACCCGCGCCTGCCGGCGCGCTGCATCGAGGCCACAACAGCGCTGGCCGGCATCGGCCTCGCTGACGACCGGCTGGGCAAGCGCGGCGAGGCCGAGCTCTCCACCCGCCAGGTCACCCTCATCCAGCACGAGCACCTGCCCGTCATCGCGCTGCTTGCGGGCGTGCCGGCCGTGGACGTGGTAGCGCTGCGCCGCAACCTCGTCATCTCCGGCATCAACCTCATCGCCCTCAAGAACGCCCGCGTCCGCGTCGGCAACGCCCTGCTGGAGATCGTCGGACCCTGCCAGCCTTGCTCCCGGATGGAGGAAGCCGTGGGCATTGGCGGCTACGCGGCGATGCGCGGGCATGGGGGCATGACGGCGCGGGTGCTGGAGGCGGGGGCGATTGCGGTAAGGGATGGTGTGAGGGCGGAGCAGGGGTGAGGCTCACGCACTCGCTAGGCCACTAACGCGAGCCAAGTTCGTGTGTCCATTCACCTGATCTGGAATTCGGTGGGACACCTGCCGCGCGATATCCAAAAACTGCGCGCTAATGGCCGGTCACCTGCGTCCCGCGAGGCGTCCGCAGCTGGCAGGCTTGGGCGGCATACCGGCTGCGCGCTCAAGGCGAGTGCAACGGTGGGTGAAGTCTTGTCCCATGGGGGGCACGCACGGAAGCGCTGAGTGCAAGACTAGGGGCCTGCTTGACGATAGCGATTGCTTTAGGCGTCGCGCCCGGCGTCCCGAGAAGCCGTGGAGCCGTGTTGCAGTTGCCAGCACAATGACGTGTCGTCAGGTTGGGACAAGGTTGCCAGGGAGGAGCGCATGGATTCCATCAAGGATGTCTGGGACTCAGTCCGTTTGAACCTGCTAGATCGGCTTGGCAACCCCTTGGTCGGAGCTTTCTGCCTTGCGTGGTCGGTATGGAACTTTCGATTGATTCTGGTGGTCGTTGGCGGCGGAGACTGGAAGACGAAGCTCGACTACATCGACAAAGTCCTCATGAAAACGGCTTGGGACTGGGTCGTGCATGGCTACCTTGTCCCGTTAGGCGTTGCCGCCGTCTGGATCTTTCTCCTGCCCGTTGTCTTCCGAAAGGTGCTCGTGTTTCACCGCAAGCAGGCGGCTACCACCGCAAGGGCGGTGATGATCGCTGACAACGAGCAACCGATCAGCGCGGAGGAAGCGACAAAGCTTCGCGCGAAGTTCCTCGATTCAACGGTCGCCTGGGACCAGGAACGAGCTCAATACCTGAAGCAGATTGACGAACTGTCGGAACGCATTGCGTCAATGCAAAGTTCGAGCGCACAGGAGCCGGATAGCAGCGCGCAAGATGCGTCGCCCGGCATGAATCAACATTCGAATAGCGAGGAAGTAGAGAAGATTGAGCAGGGGTCAGACGCACTGGTTGAATTGGTCGCCAACCTCTCCCATCAGCCCTGGCCGCACCTTTTGGGCAAGGCTGACCTTGATCAACTTCCCTCAGCAGTTGCCATGAAGGTTCGGGGCCATCGCTTCGGGCGGAATGAGGTTCTGGCCTTGCTTGCCATGCGGAACTGGGATCGCGTTACTCCTGCGGCACTCGCTCGCAAACTGAAGGTCGAAGACTTCGATGCCAAGGTCATCCTTGATCACCTCCGAACTTTGGATCTCATGTCAAAAGGGCCGGATGGCCTGACCCTCAATGCAGACGGTCGAATCCTGACCGCCTTCTTCAAGCGGATTTATGTGCGTTTGAGTGCCGAGAGGCCGTCGGAAACGTTGCAGGACCAGAACTAGGGCGGGTTGTGCCTCTGGCATAACCCGCCATTGCGTAGATGGCTGGGCAGATTAAATTCATGAGCGGGTCAACGATGCGCCCTGGCTATCTGCCTGTTGGACATCAGCTCTCAACGATCAAAGAGTCAAGTGTTGCGCTGCTTCGGGCGCCGTACGGGGAGATAAGGAATTGAGGTTGGTGCTCGAATGGTTCTTCACTATCGTGTTGTGGTGGTTTGGAATCTGCATGGCCGCCGTTGCGATCGGCCTCGCCTACCGAAAATGGCGCAGCCGGACGCCGGAGTTGGCAGTCGCCTTCAATGCGGAGATTGCAGAGCGGGAGCGTCTTGTGGCCCACGAGAGGCGAGCCTTCGGCCAGCTCTACCTCATTACGGACAAGGACTTAAAGAACCCACAGCTCTGGCTGACAGAGGAAGAGGGCAGCCCGACCGACCTGTTCTCGAGGTTTGGCTGGTATCACCACAAGCGTTCCAGGTATGCCGGCAGCATGAGCCACCAATTCACGTTCCTTGGCGAGCACATTCGCCTGGATCCGAAGCTGCACAAGCATTTCGACTCTCAACGGTTTGCGGGTGAGCAGCGTCGACTGATCCAAGCCCGACACGACGCCCTGATTCTTGAAGCACAGACGTTCGATATCTATGTCTTCATCGACCGTGTCAAGAAAGTCGTCAAGCGCTACTTCGTGAAACCTGAACTGGTGAGCGCGTTTCTGGCTGAAGTAGTTGAGGGCGAGTTCCAGACTGTCATGCTGGCCGCGAAGGGTGTACGGCTTGAGCAGGGATCTGACAAGAGCACCTAC
>CALMQC010000692.1 GCA_937871895.1 uncultured Roseateles sp.
GGGCCGGCGCGTCGGGCGGCAGTGCCGCCAGCTCGGCACGCAAGCGGCGCAAGCCGGCCAGGCTCGGCGCGCTCAAGGGGTCATGCGCCATCGCGGGGCTCCTCATCAAAGGCCTCGTCCGGCAGGCGCGCGCGCTGGCGCACCAGGCGCACCAACAGGCCCAGGCCCAGCACAAACAGCAGCGCGGGGCCGGCCCAGAGCAGCCAGGTCGAGGCCTTGAGCGGCGGCTTGTAGCGCACGAAGTCGCCATAGCGGTCGGTCAGGTGGGCCAGCACTTCGTCGTCGGTCTTGCCGGCAGCGATCAGCTCGCGCACCTGCTGCTTCAGGTCCTGCGCCAGCGGGGCGGTGGACTCGGCCAGGGTCTGGTTCTGGCAGACCAGGCAGCGCAGCTCGTGGGCCAGATGCTTGGTGCGTGCCTCGACCTCGGCAGGGCTGGGTGCGGCCTGGGCTGGGAGCCACAGGCACAGCAGGACAAAGCCACAGAGACACAGAGACACAGAGGAACTGCAGACACGCAGCCTCTGAATTCCTCTGTGTCTCCGTGTCTCTGCGGCTGTGTTCGTCGTGGGCTTCATTTCAAGAGCGGTTCGATGCGCTGCGCGATGACCTCGGGCGTCAGCGGCCCGACGTGCTTGAAGGCCACGCGGCCGTCGGCCCCGATGACGAAGGTCTCGGGCACGCCGTAGACGCCGTAGTCGATGCCGACGCGGCCATCGGCATCGACGACCACCGCCGTGTAGGGGTTGCCCAGCTCGCGCAGCCAGCGCGTGGCGGCGGTGGGCTCGTCCTTGTAGTTGAGGCCCACAAACGCGACCTGCGGGTGGCGCTTGGCGAGCTGGGTGACAAGCGGGTGCTCCTCACGGCAGGGGCCGCACCAGGAGGCAAAGACGTTGAGCAGCACGATGCGGCCTTGCAGTGAGCGGCTGTCGAAGCTGCCCCCGTCGAGCAGGGGCTTCACGAAAGCCGGCGCCGGCTTACCGATCAGCGGCGACGGGATCTCTCGCGGGTTGAGCTGCAAGCCGCGCGCGAGCACCAGCGCCAGCACGGCGAGCAGGGCCAGGGGCAGCCAGAGCTTCCAGCGCTTCATGCGGCACCGCCGTTTCTGTAGCGGCGGTCCGTGGCGGCCAGCAGGCCGCCGAGGGCCATCAGCACCACGCCGCCCCAGATCCAGGCCACATAGGGCTTGATCGCCACGTGCACGATCCAGGCCCGGCCCTGCGGTGTGTCCACCGGCTCGGCCAGCGAGACGTAAACATCGCCGCGCCAATCGCGCTCGATGGCGGACTCGGTCATGGGCATTTCGCTGCTCTCGTAGATGCGCTTTTGCGGGCGCAGCACCGCATCCGGCTGACCGGGGCGCGAGAGCAGCAGCCGCGCCTCGGCGGCGCGGTAGTTGGGGCCGTCCACGCTGCGCACGTCTTGCAGCTTGAGGCGCACGGGGCCGAGCGAAGCCACCTCGCCCGCGCGCAACGGGGTGTCCAGCTCCTGCTGCTGGCTGCTGACGAGGGTGACGCCGATGACGAAGACCCCCACGCCCGCATGCGCCAGCAGCATGGCGGCCACGCTGCGCGGCAAGGCCTGTGATTTGAGGAGCCGCGCACCCAAGTCAGCGGCCGTGGTGGCCAGCACCCACCAGCCCATCAAGAGGCCGAGCGCGGTCATCACACCCACCGTGCCCTCCAGCCAGCCGTGGCCCAGGGCCAGCAAGGGTGCCAGCGCCAGCGGCCAGCGCAGGGCGCGCAGCAACGGGCGGGCCTCCGCCTCGCGCCAGCGCAGCACCGGGCCCACGCCCAGCAGCAACAGCACCGGCAGCATCAGCGGCACGAACACCGCCTCAAAGTACGGCGGCCCGACCGAGAGCTTCTGCCCCGTCAGCGCATCCAGCAGCAGCGGGTAGAGCGTGCCCAGCAGCACTGCGCCGCAGGCCGCCAGCAGCATGAAGTTGTTGGCCAGCAAAGCCGTCTCTCGGCTCACGAGATGGAAGCGCGTGCCCAGCCCCAGGCGGCCGGCCCGCGCACCAAAGAGCGCGAGCGACGGCCCCACCACCGCGAGCAAGAAACCCAGGATGAAGAGCCCGCGCTGCGGGTCGGTCGCAAACGCGTGGACCGAGCTGAGCACACCGGAGCGGACCAGGAAGGTGCCCAGCAGCGACAGCGAGAACGCCAGGATGGCGAGCAGCACCGTCCAGGCCTTGAAGGCGCCGCGCTTCTCCATCACCGCGAGCGAATGGACAAGCGCCGTACCGGCCAGCCAGGGCAGGAAGGAGGCGTTCTCCACCGGGTCCCAGAACCACCAGCCGCCCCAGCCCAGCTCGCTGTAGGCCCACCAACTGCCGAGCGCAATGCCAAGCGACAGTGCCGCCCAGGCCGCCAGCGTCCAGGGCCGCGCGCGACGGGCCCAGGGGCCGTCCACCTCGCCCGCCCACAGCGCCACGATGGCCAGCGCAAACGCCACTGCAAAGCCCACATAGCCCATGTAGAGCAAGGGCGGGTGCATCACCATGCCGGGATCCTGCAGCAGGGGGTTCAGGTCGCGCCCCTCGGGCAAGGCCGGCAGCACGCGCTCGAAGGGGTTGGACGTGCACAGCAGGAACAGCAGAAACCCCGCCGCCAGCAAACCCAGCACCGCCAGCACCCGAGCGCGCAGCACCACGGGCCAGTCACGCGAGGCGTGGCGCAGCGCCAGCATCCAGCCCGCCAACAGCGTGACCCACAGCAGCAGCGAGCCCTCATGCCCGCCCCACACCGCCGCCAACTGGTAGGGCCAGGGCAAGGCGCTGTGCGAGTGCTGGGCCACGTAGGCGACCGAGAAGTCGGCACGCAGGAAGGAGGCACTCAAGGCCACATAGCCGGCCCCGATGAAGAGTGCCAGCCAGCCGGTCAGTGGCGCGGCCAGGCGCTCGCCGGGCTCGGGCCAACGCCAGGGCAGCACGCCCAGCAGCAGGGCCACGCCAAGCGCAAGCCAAAGGGCCAGGTGACCGAGTTCGGCAATCACTGTTTGGCTCCAGCCTTCATGGCGGCAGCGGCCTCGGGCGGCATGTAGTTCTCGTCGTGCTTGGCCAGCACCTCGCGGGCCACAAAGGTCGCGCCCTCCAGCTTGCCCTGTGCGACCACGCCCTTGCCCTCCTTGAAGAGGTCGGGCAAGGCGCCGCGGTAGCGCACGGTGATCTGCTGCGCGCCATCGGTGACGACGAAGTGCGAGAGCACGCCCTCGCGCTGCAAGCTGCCCGAGACCACGAGGCCACCGATGCGGAAGCTCTTGCCTTCAGGCGCCTCTTTGGCCGCCACCTGCGTGGGCGTGTAGAAGAAGACGAGATTGCTGCGCATGGCGTTGACGACGAGCGCGCCAATCACCGCCAGCAGCGCAAGCACACCGCCCACCAGGGCCAGGCGTTTGTGGCGCAGCTTCATGCGACTTCCTCCGCAGCTTCACGCATCTGATCGCGCGCCTCATCACGCGCCTCATCACGCGCATCATCCAGCGCCCGGCGGTGGCGGGCACGCACCCACAGCGCCTCAGCGATCAAGCACAGCAGGCCAAAGGCGTAGGCCGCCGTGAGGAAGAGTTCGTGGTCGGTCATTGGCTCAGTTCCTTCACCCAGGCCATGCCCGCCTCGCGCGCCAGGATGCCGGCCTGCGCGCGCCGCAGCACCACGGCAAAGGCATAGGCCCACAGCGCCAGCGTGCACAGCAGCAGCGCCTGCAGCATCTGCTCGGCCATGCGCGGCGCGGCCGTCATGCTGATGCTGGCGCCCTGGTGCAGGGTGTTCCACCAGCGCACCGAGAAGTAGATGACCGGCACATTGACGGCCCCCACCAGGGCCAGCAGCGCCCCGGCCGCGTCGGCCCGCGCGGGCTCGTCGATGGCGTTCACCAGGCCCATGAAGCCGAGGTAGAGGAAGAGCAGGATCAACTCGGACGTGAGCCGCGCGTCCCACACCCACCAGGTGCCCCAGGTGGGCTGACCCCAGAGCGAGCCGGTGACCAAGGCCAACAGCGTGAACAGCGCACCCGTGGGCGCAATGGCCCGCGCCAGCACCCCGCCCATGCGCGCCTTGAAGGCCCAGCCCACCACCGCCCAGAAGGCCATGGCCAGGTAGAGCAACATCGACAGCCACGCCGCCGGCACATGCAGGAAGAGGATGCGGTAGACCTCGCCTTGGGTCGCGTCCGTGGGCGCAACGACGAGGCCGAGGTACAGCCCTGCCGCGCCCAGCAGCAAGGTGGCGGCCCAGAGCCAGGGCATGGCGCGCTCACTCAGCGCATAAAAGCGCACGGGCGCGGCGAAGGTGTAGAGACGACTCATTGCACAGCGATTCTCAGAGCAGCGGCGGTGGCCAGCGGCAGGCCGGCCGCCGTGGCCAGCAGCAGCGCCGCCAACAGCGACAGATGCCCCTGCACCGGCAGCGCGGCCTGCTGCGCCGCCACGGCGCCGCTGCCGAAGATCAAAACCGGCACCGCCAGCGGCAGCACGATCAAGAGGTTGAGCAGCGCCCCGCCGCGCAGGCCGAGCGTGAGCGCGGCGGCCAGACTGCCCAGCAGGCTCAGCACCGGGCTGCCCAGCAACAGCGTGAGCAGCAGCAGGCCCAGGTCTGCGCCGGAGAGCCCAAACATCAGGGCCAGCAGCGGCGCCACCAGCAGCAGCGGCAGGCCATGCGTGAGCCAGTGCGACAGCGTCTTCACACCCGCGAGGCGCCAGGCGGAATGCGGCGGCAGCAGCAATTGGTCCAGCGAGCCGTCCTGCGCATCAGGCTCGAAGAGGCCGTGCAGCGACAACAGACTGGCCAGCAGCGCGCACACCCAGATCACGCCCGGCGCCATCTCGCGCAGCCGCTCGGGCTCGGGGCCCACGCCCAGCGGAAAGAGGCTGGCCGCCACCACAAAGAAGCCCAGCGGCAGCAAGGCATCCATGGGCCGGCGCAGGGCCAGCAGCAGCTCGCGGCGCAGCAGGACCCAACTCATCCGAGCACCAGATCCTCACCCCGCCGCACCCGCTCGGCCAGCGCCTGGCTGTGGCAGGTGAAGAGCACCGCACCGCCCGCATCGGCATGCGCCTGCATCTGCGCGCAGAGCAGGCTCACGCCCTCGTCGTCGAGCGCATCAAAGGGTTCGTCCAGCAACCACACCGTGCCCACCGGCTGCGGCAAAGCCAGCACCGCCAAGGCGGCACGCCGCCGCTGCCCCTGGCTGAGGCTGCGCGCCGGGCGACGCGCCCACGCTTTGCCGCACCAACGCTGCAGCGCCTGCTGCTGGGCCTCCGATGAAGCCGGGCTGCCCTGCCACTGTGCGGCGAAGGCCAGATGCTCGGCCGGCGTCAAGGCATCCGGCACACCGGGCGCATGCCCAAGGTAGCGCAAGGCCCCACGCTCGACGCGCCCGCTCTCCGGCGAGCGCAAGCCGGCCAGGGTGCGCAGCAAGGTCGTCTTGCCACTGCCATTGGCGCCGCGCAGCCAGCGGCAATCCTTGGGCAGCATTTGCAGGCTCAATCCCTGCCACAGAGCCCGCCCGCCGCGAGATCCGCAGAGGGCGTGGGTCTGGAGCAGAGGCGGCGTTGCCATGGGCGTGCAGTGTCTGTGCAAACCGCGTCGTGCGACTTGCCTTGGGTCAAGGCCCGGCGGCGCCACAGGAGCGGGGATGAGCGGGGATGAGCGGGGATGGCAGGGCGCTGCCGAGCAAACGCTCAGTACAAGGTCTGCTGCTGCCGCTGGTCAAGCACGGCGTCGTAACCGGCCGCGTCAAAGCCCGCACTCAAGGCCTTCAGCACGCTGCCGGTAGACGGCAGACTGGCGCGCGCCACTTGCGTCTCGGCGCGCCAGAGCCCGCTACGTTTGGATGCACGCGCGCACTGGAAGAAGCACTTGTGGACCTGGATCACCAGCACGCTGCGCGGCCGGCGGTCGCCGTCCATGGCGAAGCGGTCGCATAGCTCGGGGTGGGCGCTGATGCGCGCACGGCCCTGCACGCGGATGGCCTCGCCCACGCCGGGGATCAGGAAGAGCAGCCCGATCTCGGGGTCGGCCGCCAGGTTGCGCAGGGTGTCAATGCGGTTGTTGCCGCGCCGGTCGGGCAGCAGCAGGGTGCGGCCATCGTCCACCACCTTGATGAGTTTGGCGGCGCCCGCATCGCCACGCGGCGAAAGGTCGAGCGCACCGGTCTCGCTGTTGCGCGTGGCCAGCACACACCACGGTGAGGCCTCAATGAAGGGCCGGTAGATCGGGTGGATGTGGTCGCACTCTTTGTCCAGCGTGGCCGTTGCAGCTGGGCGCTGAGGCGCGGGGTAGAGGGCGCGCAGCGCGTCATGGCTGCACAGATCGTGGGTGGTGTCGTGCCAAGCGTCCATGGGTGGATTCTGGACGCCACGTGTGACGGCTAGGGCCGGGTCCGATAGAAGCTGACCGGCTCGGCCTTGAGCGCCTTGAGCACATGCTTCTGCATGCGGCCCACCACGTGCATCTCGCAGGGCTTGCAATCAAAGCGCAGCTCGAAGCGGTCCTCGCCGTGCTGCAAGGTCATGGGCTCGGCACGCACCGTGCCTTGCACGCCCGTCACGCCCTTGGCCTGCTTGGGGCAGAGGCTCAAAGAGAAACGCACGCAGTGCTTGGTGATCATCAGCGGCACGTCGCCCAGTTCCTCGTGGCTCTCGTAGGCGGCGCCAATGACCTTGACGCCATGGCGGGCGTAGAAGGCGGCGGCCTGGGCGTTGTAGATGTTGGCGAGGTAGCTGAGCGTGTCCTCGGGGTAGGCCACGGGCGGCTCGACCGGCGTGGCGCGGGGCAGGCGCGGCAGGTCTGAAGCACGCGCAGCTTCCAGCGCCGCTATGCCCTCACGGCGCAGCGCATTGAGCTTGCTGGCCGGAATGAAGAAGGGCTCGCGCCAGGCGGTGCGCACGCGGCGGGCTTCAAAGATCGTGTCACCCAGCTTGCCGAGCGCGTCCTTGGCCTGGGCCTCGGCCTGTTTGGCATCGCGCGCGGGATCGTGGGCTTGCAGAAGCGGCACGCGGGCGCTGACGCCGGTCTCGTCCTTGAGCGTGAGCTCGAAGCCTTCGCGCGTTTGCGCCAGCGTCAGATCCACCAGGATGCGACGCTCGCTTGAGGGCTTGGCCAGCAGGCGCTCCCAGGCCATGTCGCGGTTGCGATTGAGGGCGGTGCCGGGGAAGAGGTCTTTCAGGTCGCCGAAGGATTGGTCTTTGGAAAGATTCGGTTCGATGCGCCAGCGCGTACCGCCGAGCGGAGTCGCGACATTGACCGGCACCCCTTGCAGCCCACCTTGGCGGTCCCACCAGGTCAGCGCATCGCCGTTGTTCACCGACCGGGTGGCGTCACCGGTGTCGAGGTCAAAGTCCTCGGGGCCGAGGCGGCAGACGGTGCCAAGCGGCATGCCGGCATGCTTGGGTGAATCAAACGCGCCAATGTCTTCCTTGCGGCCATTGACGAAGTAATCGGTACCACCGCGATTGAAGCCCTGTTCGGGCTCGGGCGTGAAGCTGAAGCGGCAGTGGCCGTCACTCGTCGCGGCCAGCTCGGGGCGCTTCTCGAACAAAGCATCGAGCAAGGTCCGGTAATGGGCGGTGACGTTCTTGACCGTCGCCATGTCCTTGTAGCGGCCTTCGATCTTGAGGCTGCGGATGCCGGCGTCGATCAGGGCTTCGAGGTTGGCGCTCTGGTCGTTGTCCTTGAGCGAGAGCACGTGCTTGTCGTGCGCCACGATGCGGCCGGCCGCATCGAGCACGGTGAAGGGCTGGCGGCACTCCTGGCTGCAGGAGCCGCGGTTGGCGCTGCGGCCCGTCATCGCATGGCTGATGAAGCACTGGCCGCTGTAGGCCACGCACAGCGCGCCGTGGACGAAGAACTCCAGATGCGCGTGCTGCACCTCGGCCTTGATGGCGCGGATCTGCTTCAGGTCCAGCTCGCGGGCGAGCACCATCTGGCTGAAGCCGACATCCTGCAGGAAGCGCGCCTTCTCGGGCGTGCGGATGTCGGTCTGGGTGCTGGCGT
>CALMQC010000693.1 GCA_937871895.1 uncultured Roseateles sp.
CAACGCGCCGATGCGCGCGCCCCAATTGCAAACCCTGGGCTACGCGCTCGAAGGTGGCCGCCTGTTGCCGGGCGGCCAAGGCCCCGTGGCGCAGTTCATGTACCGCGACGCCGAAGGCGCCCGCCTCACGCTCTACGTCAGCAATGAGGCCCAAGCGGGCAGCACCAGCCCGGGCGGTGAGTTCCGCTACCTCGAAGACGGCGCCGTGCGCAGCTTCTACTGGGTGGACGGTGCTTTTGCCTACGCCATCACCGCCGGCCGTGACCGCGCAGACCGGCGCGTGCTGAGTGATGTGGCGCACGAGGTCTACCGGCAGCTGACGCAGCCGGCAGCGGCTCCGGCAGCTCCGGCGGTAAGTTCTTAGTCCTGGCGCACGCAGGCCTGCACCAGCCGGCGCGTCAAGGGCGCGACGACCAGCACCGTCGGGAAGGCAATCGCCCAGGCCGTCAGCCAGGACCGCGCCCACAGGCTGAGGAAGTCTGGCGTCCAGCCGAGGTTCCGGAAGGTCGAGATGCCGGCCACCAGCAGCGACATCAGGCCCGACAGGATGAAGCCGAACAGCAGCGGCGCAAGCTTGGGCGGCAGGCGGGCCATCACGCCGCCTCCGCCACAGGCTGGACGCTGCCCAGGCGCAGCAGGGTCTGGGCGAAGTGGTGGCCAAACATCCGGGCGGTCTTCTCGTCACCGGGCGAGAAGGCGTCAGCCGGCGCGCCGTGGCGCGACTGCGCCATCAGCCCCGACCACGAGCCCAACCGGTTGGCGGCCTCCAGCTCGGGCACGCCCTCGTGCTGCTCGGGCAGGATGGGGTTGCCCACCCACAGCATGCCGTGCTGCATGCAAAAGACGAACATCGACTGCAGCGTGGACTGCTTGTCGCCCGACGGTAGCGAGGACACCGTGAAGCCGGCCGCCAGCTTGCCCTTGAGCTGCTGCTGGCGCCACATCCGGCCCGTGGCGTCCATGAAGGTCTTGAAGGTGCCCGACACGCCGCCCAGGTAGGTCGGCGAGCCGAGGATCAGGCCGTCATAGGCCAGCAGCGCGTCGGGCTGGGCCGTCAGGCTGGTGGCCTCGACGAGTTCTACGGCCGCCCCGCCCGCCATGCGCACGCCGGCACAGACTTGGCGGGCGATGTGGGCGGTGTGCCCGTGGGCACTGTGATAGACGATGGCAATGCGTGGCATGGAAGCTCCTTGGGGTTGAGTCAGTGAGAGAAGTCAAGCCAGCGCCTGGGCCAGCAGGGCCGCAGCGAGGTAGAGGCCCAGCCCGAACACCGTGTGGTTGGCTAGGCTGCGCAGGCGGTTCTGGTTGGGTGCGGGGGTCTTGCTGGCGGCAAAGCCCAGGCCCATGGCGGGTTGCATCACGGCCAGTGGCATCAACACCGTGGCGGCCCCCACCAGCACGGCCGGCAGCAGGGCCGGCGCTTGCAGCCAGGCGCGGCCCTGCACCAGCACCAACAGGCCGGCAAAGGCGATGCCGACGCCGTAGTGCGTCAGCCAGCCCAGCAGCAGCTCATGCGGCACGGGCGCAGCCCGGCCGATGGCGGCGTGCCGCAGCTGGCCATGCGCCAGATGCCCGACCCAGCGCCCGATCAGGGCGAAGCTGCCGGTCGGGACGCCCAGGCCTTGCAGCAGCCAGAGCCAGGCGTCGAGCACGGCCGTCGCGCCGATGCCGACGAGGGCGATGTGGGCCAGATCCGGGGCAGTGGGCAGCATGGCGAGGTCCTTTCTCGGGTTGACGCGGGAGTGCTTTGATGGGACTCTAGAAGTTGAAGTCGAGTTCAAGTCAAGCGTGGAGGCCGCTGCATGGACATTGCCGAAGTTGCCAAACGATCCGGAGTGCCCGCGTCGGCGCTGCGCTACTACGAGCGGCGCGGCCTGATCCGCTCGCTGGAGCACGACGGCGCCCGCCGCCGGTTTGCGCCCAGCGTGCTCGATCAGCTCGCGCTGATCGCCCTGGGTCAGGCCGCCGGGTTCGCGCTCGACGAGATCCGCACCATGCTCACCGCCCAGGGCGCTGCCCAGATCGACCGCAGCCTGCTGAGCGCCAAGGCCGACCAGCTCGACCAAGCCGCCCGTCAGCTGCGCGCCGTCAGCCGGGGTCTGCGGCACGCCGCCGTCTGCCCCGCGCCGAGCCACGCCGAGTGCCCATCCTTTCAGCGCTTGCTCAAGGCGGCGGCGGCCGGCGCCCTGGAGGCCCGGCGGGAGACCCAGCAGGCGCGCGCCACGTCGAGTGCGGCCAAGCCAGCCCGCAAGGCGCGCTGAGCTTCGCTTCTAGGGGGTGGCTGGAATGGCACTGGCCGCGAATGCGTCTATCCCAGGGAGGCCGCATCGGCCTAGGTCCCACCACCCTTGGAGTACCCCATGCATCTGACGCACTTTGCACCGCGCTCCCAATCCGCAAGTCCGGCAGCCCGTCCGGCAGCCAAGGCGGCCACCATCTCGGCGGCACTGGCCCTGTTGCTCGCTGCGGCACCGCAGGCCCAGGCGGCCGACGGCATCAGCGACCCCGCTGGCGACTTTCTCGGCAGCTTCACCGGCGCTCATGCCGGCGACCTGGACGTCCTGTCGGCCACCGTGCTGTACGACGCCACCAGCCACCTCTTCAGCCTCTCGGCCACCTTTGCCGGCAATGTGGGCACGACGCCGTCGGCCTTCTTCGTCTGGGGCGTGAACCGCGGCGGCGGCACGGCCGGCTTTGCGGCCCAGGGCCTCACCGGCGTGCGCTTTGACCGTGTGATCTTCCTGCGCCCGGGCGGCGTGAGCAGCGTGCAGGTGGCCGGCAACCTGGCGCCCGGCTCGGTCAGCTGGAGCGGTAGCACCCTGACGGCCATCATTCCCGAGGCCATGCTGCCCAGCAATGGCTTTGCCAACAAGCTCGACTACACCTGGAACCTCTGGCCGCGCGATGGCGCCGTGGCTGGCTTTGCCGCCATCTCGGACTTCGCGCCCAACAACGCCAACTTCACGACCACCGCAGGCACCGTGACGGCCGTGCCCGAGCCTGCGACGGCTGCTCTGATGCTGGGCGGCGTGATGGGCCTGCTGGCCTGGCGCCGCCGCAGCATCTGAAGGAAACGGCCTAGCCGGGTTCGGCGATGCGGTAGCCCACGCCGGGCTCGGTCAGCAGCAAGCGGGGCTCGGCTGCGTTGGCTTCGAGCTTGCCGCGCAGCTGGGCCATGTAGAGGCGCAGGTAGTGCGTCTGCTCGCAGTGCACGGCGCCCCAGACGTCGGTCAGCAACTTGCGGTGCGTCACCACCTGGCCGGCCTGGCGGACGAGGCGGGCCAGCAGGTCGAACTCGCGCGGCGTGAGGTGCACCTCGGCGCCCTCGCGGCGCACGCGGCGCAGCTTCAAGTCGATCTCGACGCCCTCGCGCTGGTACTGGGTGATGGCAGCTTCGAGCGGCCGACCGCGGTGGCGCATGGCCACGCGCATGCGCGCCAGCAGCTCGCCGATGCCGAAGGGCTTGACGAGGTAGTCGTCGGCGCCTGCGTCGAGCAGCTCGATCTTGGCGCCCTCGACTTGCCGCGCCGAGATCACGATCAAGGGCGTCGAGAACTTGCGGCGCAGCTCCAGCAGGAAGTCGGTGCCATCGCCATCGGGCAGGCCGAGGTCGAGCAGCACGAGGTCGATGCCTTGACCTTGTGCACACAGCGCGTGAGCCGCCAGCGCGCGGGCGTCGGCCAGGCTCGCGGCGGGCAGCACCTCGTAGCCCTCCACCGCCAGCGCCTCGCGCAGCGTGGCGCGCAGTTCTCGGTCGTCTTCAACGAGCAGCACACGCATCAGAGGTCCTCCATCGCCGGCACCTCACGCAGCGGCAGGCGGAATTCAAACGCCGTGCCGCCATGGCCGCGCGGGCGCAGCCTGAGTGAGCCGGCGTGCGCCTCGGCGATGGCGCGGCACACCGCGAGGCCGACGCCAGCCCCGGCGCGCGGGCCCTGCGGGCCGACATCGCCGCGCTTGAAGACTTCGCACGCGAGATGGGCGGGCCCCTGCAGGCCATGCTGGATCGCACCGCGAACCCTTGAGGCGGAGGAAAACGAAATGTCCGGCCTCTACACCCGCCTGGTCTCGGGCCTGCTTTTCCCGCTCCACGAGCGCCTCAAGCACCACGACAGCGTCGCCCTGCGGCGCGGCCTGGAGGATAGCCAGTGGTGGCCGCGCGAGCGCATCGAGGCCCTGCAGCTCGAGCGCCTGCGTGCGCTGCTGGTGCATGCGCGCGACCACGTGCCCTATTACCGCGAAGGCTTCGCGCGCATCGGCTTCGACCCCGCGGCGATCGCCAGCCTGGCCGAGCTGCAGCGCCTGCCCTTCCTGGGCAAGGCGGAGATCCGCGCCAATACCGAAGCCTTGAAGGCCGACGACGCGGTCGGACTGGCTCGCTTCAACACCGGCGGCTCGAGCGGCGAGCCGCTCATCTTCTTCATCGGCGACCGGCGTGTGAGCCACGACGTCGCCGCGAAGTGGCGCGCCACGCGCTGGTGGGGCGTCGACATCGGCGATCCCGAGATTGTCGTG
>CALMQC010000694.1 GCA_937871895.1 uncultured Roseateles sp.
GAGCAGGACGCCGACATCATCATGTTCATCTACCGCGACGAGTACTACACCAAGGAAGAGTGCAAGGAGCCCGGCGTTGCCGAGATCATCATCGCCAAGCAGCGGAATGGCCCGGTGGGCACCGTGAAGCTCATGTTCCAGCGCATGCACACCAAGTTCGAGAACCTCGCGCCCGGCTATGCGGGCGGCGGAGGCGGCGCGGACTACTAAAGGCCGTGTTTCAGCGCGCGGTGTTTTCCAGCAGCAGGGCCATGCCTTGCCCACCACCGATGCAGGCCGAGACCACGGCATAGCGGCCACCCCGCCGCTGCAGTTCACGCGCGGCGGTCAGCGTCAGGCGCACGCCGGTGGCGGCCAGCGGATGGCCGAGGGCAATGGCGCCGCCGTTCACGTTCAGTTTGTTCAGGTCCAGCCCCAGCTCGCGCGCGCAGGCCAGGGTCTGGGCGCCTTGGGCCTCGTTGATCTCGAAGAGGTCGATGTCAGCGAGGCTCAGCCCGCAGCGCTCCAGCACGGCGCGGATGGCGGGTGCCGGCCCGATGCCCATGATCTCGGGCGGCACGCCCGCCGCAGCGGCACCACACAGACGCACCAGGGGCTTGAGCCCGCGCGCACGCACCTGCGCGCCCGAGGCCACCACCACGCCGGCCGCACCATCCACCAGGGCCGAGGAATTGCCGGCCGTCTGCACGCCGCCGGGGTAGACGGTCCGCAAGCCGGACAGGGCCTCGATGGGGGAGGGGCGCGGATGTGTGTCGCGGTCCACCACCGTGACTTTGCGAGGCAGTTTGATGCCGCGCGGCTCGTAGCCCGCCAGCTCAAAGCTCTCGGTCGTTACCGGCACGATCTCTCCGGCATGGAAGCCCTCGGCCTGGGCCTTGAGCGCGCGTTCGAAGGACATGGCCGCAAAGGCATCCACCTCGGCGCGGGTGATGCCGTACTTCTTGGCCAGGTTCTCGGCGGTCTGGATCATCGAGACCTCGGCGGCGGGGTCGTCCAGCGCTTCCCAGAGGAAGTCCTTGAACTCCACCGGGCTGCCCAGCTTGAAGCCGCTGCGGTGGGTGTACGCGCAGATGGGGTTGCGCGACATGGACTCGGTGCCCACCACCAGGGCGATGTTGGCGTAGCCGAGACTGATCTGGTCCGCAGCCTGGCGGATGATCTCGAAGCCACTGCCGCAGATGCGCTGCACGAGGATGGCCGGCACCTCCAGCGGCACGCCGCTGTAGAGGCCAATGTGGCGCGGCAGCAGGTAGGCGTCGAACGAGGCCTGGGCCATGCTGGCGGCGACGACGGAGTCGATGTCGCTGCCTGCCACGCCCGAGCGCTCCAGCGCCGCGCGGCCGACCTTGATGCCCATGTCGATGGGCGAGAGCTCGGCCAGCGCGCCGCAGTAGTCCACCAGCGGCGTGCGTGCGCCGCCCAGCAGCCAGTGGTCATTGAATTGAGCAGAAAACTGAGCCATGGCGTCCTCGTCTAATAGTTAACAGTATTAATGATATGGCTGGTGAGTAGATGCGGGTTTACGCCAGTCTATTGACTGGTTTTTGCCAAGTGAATCGCCAAGAATGCAGACGTGATCGTTCTGAAAGTGCTTACTTTCGTGAAGCAGATGGCGGCGCCAGGCGTCATAGTGGTGGCGTCGCCTGGTTGGCGGGGCATTCCCTAGGCACCATGCCGCCTCGGGCCGCCTACAGTCTGATCCATTGCGGTGGCCCAGCGGGCGCTGTGCGGATCCCTGGGCTGGGAAAGGCGTGATGTATCGATAAGTCGGTCTCGCGTGCAGCCGAGGCGGGGATGGCGCGGCGACGGCAGGGGCCCCATCACCTTGCTTGCCTTCGTTGTCTATCCATGAATCTCGCTCCCCGCCCCAAACGCGCCCGGCCTACGCTGGCCGATGTGGCCCAGATTGCCGGCGTGTCGGTGATGACGGTCTCGGCCGTGCTCAGTGGCAAGAAGTCCACCAGCCGCTTTTCAGCCGAGACCCAACAGCGCGTGCTGGAAGCCGCCGCCGAACTGCGTTACCGCCCGAACGTCAATGCACGGGCCCTGGTGGAGGGGCGCTCCAACGCCATTGGCGTGGTGGCGCATCTGCTGAGCGATGAGCCCAACCTCTACTTCCTGGAAGTGCTGACCGGCATCCTGGCTGCTGCGCGCGAGCATGCGCACTCGGTGCACATCTTGGCGCTTGAGAGCTGGAGCGAGGCCGAGCATCAGATCCCCAAGCTCTGCAATGGCAGCGTCGATGCGGTCGTGCTGGTGGGCCCGATGTTCGAGAGCGCGGCCGAGCACTGGCTGCCGCGCGCCTTGCCCTATGTGTCCATCCACTCCAACACCGAAGTGCCGGGCATCACCGACATCGGCGTGGACGAAGAGCAGGGCGCCTACGAGGCCGTGCGCGAAATCATCCGCCTCGGGCACCGCCGCCTGGTGCACCTGGCCGGCCCGGTGGGTTCGGTTGGCGCGGATCGCCGCCGTCGCGGCTTCGTGCGTGCGCTCGAGGACGCCGGTCTGCCCCTGACCACCGACGCGATCGTCAGCGACGACTACACGCGCGAAGGCGGCAAGGCGGCCACCGCGCGCTGGCTGGATTCCCACGTTGGCCAGCCGCTCCCTGACGCCATCTTCTGCGCGGCAGACGGCATTGCACTCGGGTGCCTGGACGAACTCAAGCAGCGTGGCATCGCGGTGCCGGCGCAGGTGTCCGTCGTTGGCTTCGATGACAACGTATTGGCTCGTGCCGCCGGCCTCACGTCGGTGCGCCAACCCTTGCCGGACCTGGGCCGTGAAGCCGTGAACCAGCTGCTGGACGAGCAAGGCGGCGTGCGTGACACCTACGGCCGGCCGTGGGTGCGCTACCTGCACCTGCCCACCTCGCTGGTGAAGCGCGAGACCTTGATCGAGCGCGCTACCTCACCCGCCAACCCGGCCGCAGCGGCTCGCAAGGCAGCACGCAAGACCACCAAGAAGTGAGCCCACGTTCTGGACCTGGCAAGGGCCGCCACGACAAGTACCCCGGAGACAACCCATGAGCACCCTGCGCTATCTCAAACGCCGCCACCTGCTGGGCGTTGCTGCCAGCCTTCCCATGCTGCCCCTCAGCGTCGCGGCCGCCACGCCGGCGCGGCGCGTCACGCTGGACCTGGCCCTGGCCAAGCAGCCACTGGACCGCTTCTTCGACCACTGCGTCGGCTCCGACTTCCCCGGCACGCTGTTCCGCGACGACTCGCTGGGCCAGCTCAAGACGGCGGTCGACGAACTGGGCTTTCGCTACCTGCGCTTCCACGCGATCTTTCACGACGTGTTCAAGACCGTCACGCGGGATGAGGCGGGCAAGCTGGTCTTCGACTTCACCAACATCGACAAGCTCTACGACGCCATGCTGGCGCGGCGCATCAAGCCTTTTGTCGAGCTCGGCTTCACGCCGCAGGCGCTCAAGACCTCGGACAACAAGATCTTCTACTGGGAGGGCAATACCTCCCACCCCGAGCCCCAGGGCTGGGGCCAGTTGATTGAGGCCTTCACGCGCCACATCCTGCAGCGCTA
>CALMQC010000695.1 GCA_937871895.1 uncultured Roseateles sp.
AGCACCTCGCGGTTGACGATGTAGGGCGTGTAGCACTCGGTGTAGCCGTGCTCGCTGGTCTGCACGTCGAGCATGAACTGCGCAAGCGCACGGTGCAGGCGCGCGACCGGCCCCTTGAGGAAGCTGAAGCGCGAACCCGAGAGCTTGGCGCCGGTCTCGAAATCGAGCCCCAGGGGCTCGCCGAGGTCGACGTGGTCCTTGACGGTGAAGTCGAAAGTCTTGGGCGCTCCCCAGCGGCGGACTTCGACATTGCCGGTCTCGTCAGCGCCCACCGGCACGCTGCTTTGGGGCAGATTGGGCACGCTCATCAGGCGCCCGGCGAGGTCGGCCTGGATGGCTTCGAGTCGCTCAGCGCCGGCCTTGAGTTCGTCGGCAATGCTGCCGACCTCGGCCATCAGCGCGGAGGCATCCTCGCCCTTGCCCTTGGCCATGCCGATCTGCTTGGAGAGGCTGTTGCGCCGGGCTTGCAGCTCCTCGGTGCGGGTCTGCACGGCCTTGCGCTCGGCCTCCAGGGCGCGAAAGTGCGCCTCGTCGAGGAAGGGCTGGGGGTTCTTGCGGGTATTGAGCCGCGCGATGACGCTGTCGAGGTCTTTGCGCAGCAGGTTGGTGTCCAGCATTTGATGGCGTCCTAGAGAGATTCAGTTCAAGCCAGCGCGAGGCTGGCGAGGCGGCGAAAGCGCGCGTTCAAGATCGCGATGCCGCGACCTCGGCCATCGACTTGTCGCCCAGGCCCATGGGCAGCGGGAAGCGCACGTGCTCCTCCACGCCGGGCAGGCTGCGCACGCTGGTGGCGCCAAAGCTGCGCAGGCGGTCGATCACGGCCTGCACCAGCACGTCGGGCGCCGAGGCCCCGGCCGTGAGGCCCACGCGGGGGCGGCCATCCAGCCATTCGGGCTTGAGGTCGTCGGCCGCATCGACCATGAAGGCCGGCGTGCCCAAACGCTCGGCCAGTTCGCGCAGGCGGTTGCTGTTGGACGAGGTCGGGCTGCCCACCACGACGACCACGTCCACCTGCGGCGCCAGCAGCTTGACGGCATCCTGCCGGTTTTGCGTCGCGTAGCAGATGTCCTGCTGCTTGGGTTCGCGCACCAGCGGGAAGTGCTGCTTGACGGCAGCCAGGATGTCGCGCGTGTCGTCCACCGACAGCGTGGTCTGCGTGACGACGGCCACCTTGCTGGGGTCCGCAATGCGCACCTTGGCCACGTCCTCGACGTCTTCCACCAAGTGGATGCCATCGGTGAGCTGGCCCATGGTGCCCTCGACCTCTGGGTGGCCCTTGTGGCCGATCATGATGAACTCGTAGCCCTCGCGGTGCAGCTTGGCCACCTCGACGTGCACCTTGGTCACCAGCGGGCAGGTGGCGTCAAAGACCTGGAATCCCCGCGCCTGAGCCTCGCGCCGCACCTCCTGGCTCACGCCATGGGCGCTGAAGACCAGCGTGGCACCGGCGGGCACCTCGGCCAGGTCCTCGATGAAGATGGCGCCGCGCGCCTTGAGGTCGTTCACCACATAGGTGTTGTGCACGATCTCGTGGCGCACGTAGATCGGGGCGCCGAACTTCAACAAGGCCCGCTCGACGATCTCAATGGCACGGTCCACCCCCGCACAAAAGCCACGCGGTTCGGCGAGCAGGATGTCGTCAATCTGGACTGGCATCACAGCACCCCAATCAGTTGGACTTCAAAGCGCACCGGCTGGCCCGCCAAGGGGTGGTTGAAGTCGAAGAGCACGGCCGTTTCGCCCAGCTCGCGCACCACGCCCGCGTAGCCGCCCTGCCCGTCCGGGCCCGGAAACTGCACCACGTCACCGACCGTGTAGGCCTCGTCCGGATCGCCCAACTCGCGCAGCAGGCTGAGCTTGAGCCACTGCATCAGCTCGGGGTTGTGCTCGCCAAAGGCCTCACCGGCCGGCAGATCAAAGGCGGTACGGGTGCCTTCGTCCAGGCCCAACAGGCGCTGCTCCAGCGCGGGCGAGAGCTGGCCGGCGCCCATCGACAGCGTGGCCGGCTTGTCGTTGAAGGTGTTGACCAACTCGTCCCCGTCGGGGCCGCAAAGGCGGTAATGCAGGGTCAGAAACGACCCCGCTTGCACGGGATTCATGGGGGAAAAAGAGAGCGAATAGACTGCGCCGGATTCTATGCGGCTGCTTGATTTGCCCCCCGATGCCCGCCCGCGCGAGAAGCTCCTTGCGCGGGGCCCGAGCGCCTTGGCTGACGCCGAACTGCTGGCCCTGCTGCTGCGCACCGGGTTGCCGGGGCTGTCGGTCGTGGCGCTCGCGCAAAGCCTGCTCGACACCTTCGGTGGCTGGCGCGGCTTGCTCGCCGCCAGCGTCAAGGACCTGGGCAAGGTCAAGGGCCTGGGGCCCGCCAAGCGCGCCGAGATCGCGGCGGTGCTGGAGATTGCCCGGCGCACGCTGGCCCAGCAACTGGCCGAGCGGCCGGTGCTGAGCGAGCCGCAAGCGGCCCGGCAGTTCCTGCAGCTCAAGCTCGGGCACCTGGGCCACGAGGTGTTTGCCGTGCTGTTCCTGGACGCGCAGCTGCGGCTGATCCAGCTTGAAGAGATGTTCCGCGGCACGCTCACGGCCACCGCCGTCTACCCGCGCGAGGTGGCCAAGCGCGCGCTGGAGTTGGGTGCCTCGGCCGTGATGCTGGCCCACAACCATCCCAGCGGCGTGGCCGAGCCCTCGCGGGCGGATGAGCTGATCACCCAGAACCTGGTGCGCGCGCTGGCCGTGCTGGACGTGCGCGTGGTGGACCACTTCGTGGTTGGGCAAGACCAGGTGGTGTCCTTCGCTGAGCGTGGGCTGCTGTGACGCGCGTCAAGTCCCTGGCCGACCTGCAACCGATGGCGCGCGAACTCAAGGCCCGGCGCCTCGCCATCGAGCGGGCGCGTGAACAGCGCGAAGCCGCCACGCGGCTGGCCGACCAGGAGCGACGGCTGTTCGAGCTGTCGGTCGGGCCCGTGGAGCCCTTGCGTCACGCGCCGCGCGTGCTGCATGCACGTGAACAGCCGGCGCCCGAGCCTCGGCAGCGCG
This sequence comes from uncultured Roseateles sp., assembly GCA_937871895.1. GTDB lineage: Bacteria > Pseudomonadota > Gammaproteobacteria > Burkholderiales > Burkholderiaceae_C > Pelomonas. The sequence goes on from CALMQC010000695.1 coordinate 3,034, forward strand.
AGGCGGACGAGCGCGCGGTGCTGCTGCAGGCGCTGTCTGACGAGATCGACATCGACACCCTGCTCGACACCGACGAGACCCTGTCCTTCCGGCGCGAGGGCCTGAGCCTGGAGGTGGTGCGCAAGCTGCGCCGTGGCCACTGGGCACTGCAGGCGCAGCTGGACCTGCACGGCCTGCGCCGTGATGCCGCGCGCGAGGCCCTGGGCCAGTTCATCCACGACAGCCAGCGGCGCGGCCTGCGCTGCGTGCGGGTCATCCATGGCAAGGGCCATGGCTCACCGGGCCGCGAGCCCGTGCTCAAAGGGCGTGTGCGGCGCTGGCTGGTGCAAAAGAGCGAAGTACTGGCCTTCGTGCAAGCACGCGCCAGCGATGGCGGTGCAGGTGCGCTGATGGTGTTGCTCGGCTGAGACCGCCCCAGCAAACGCATCTGTCGGCAGCCTGACGCCGGCCACAAAGCCACACGCCATGTGGCCGCTTGTCACACCCGCTTGGCTCCTTTTCACCGACAGCGCTGGCAGCCTTGACCCTGGCCATCGCCGAGGCATAGCCTGGGTTGCCGGCAGAGAACGCCCTGCGGCCTCAAGCCGACATCCACCCCAGCAACGCGACTCAGGCACAGCAGGAGACACGAGATGGATCTGAACCAGAACCTCACAGGCGCACTCTCGGCAGGCACATTCGCGCAAGGCAGGCGCCGGGCCACCGGGCTCGGCCTCGTCATCGGCATCCACGTACTGGCCGTGATCGGGATCAGCGCGGCCTACATCCGGCCCACACCAACGCCCAAGCCGACCACCGAGCTGCGGCCCAACCTGCCGATCGATAGGCAGCCGGAGCCTGAGCCCCGCATCCTGATCGACCGCCCCAAGCTGCCGGATGTGCGAACGATGCCCATCGACATCCCGCAGCTCCCCGACTCAACACCGACGACCAACCGCCTGCCCCCGACCACGTCCACCGACCTCACCGACTCGGTGGGCCGCGAGGGCCAGGACTGGGGCGGCGGCAGCGTCGCACCACCGCCCATCAAGCAGGATCCTGTCATCCAAATCCGCAACCCGGGTGCGATCTGCGTGAGCATGCCCAAGCCCGAGGTGCCGGCGCTGGCGTGGTCGGGTGACGCCATCGTGCACGCGGTGGCCACGGTGCGCGCCGGACGGGTGGTGGGCACGGAGCTGAGCCTGGCGGGCGCCGCGCTGGATGCGCGCAGCAAGCGCGCGCTCAAGCAAGCCGTCGAAGCCGCGCTGGCCGGCTACCACTGCCCGGGCGACCATCAGTTCCAGCAGGACTTCGCGTTCAGGCTGGAGTAGGTCCCGCCCAACCGCCGACCTCAAGCGCCTAAGTTGCGCCCACGTTGCGCATCCAGTCGGCGGTGCCAGCAAAGGCCTCGGCGAGGCGCGACTGCAGCGCCTCGTCCACCTCGCACTCGCGCATGGCTTGGGCCATGCAGGCCAGCCACTCGTCGCGCTCCGCGATGCCGATGCGAAACGGCAGATGCCGTGCACGCAGGCGCGGGTGGCCAAAGCGTTCGATGTAGTGATTCGGCCCACCGAGCCAGCCACACAGGAACCAGAACAGCTTGTCGCGCGCACTGTCCAGGCTGTCGCCATGCACGGCACGCAGCCGCACGTAGGCCGGCTCCAGGTCCATCAGGTCGTAGAAGCGGTCCACCAGCTCGCGCACGCGCGGCTCGCCGCCGAGCGCTTCAAACGCGGTGATGGGCGCGGCGTCCGCAGTCACGAGCCAGCGATGCGGGGGAGCGTTCAGCCGAGCAGCTTGCCGGCCACGGCCTTGAGGGCCTGCGCAGCCTCGGAGCCGGGGTAGTGCTCCATCAGCAATTGGCGCTTGAGCACGGCCTGACGCACGGCCTGGTCGGCCCGCACCTCGCCAATGAGTTCGAGCTTGAAGCCCTGGCCCGGCGCAGCAGCGGTGTAGCGGGCCAGCACCTGCTGCAGTTGCGCGCAGATCAGCTTGCCTTCGCCCACGCGGTTGGCCTGGTTGATGACGAGGCCAACATGGCGGCGCTCCTGCTGTGTGGCCAGCACCTTGATGGTGGCGTAGGCATCGGTCAGCGAGGTGGGCTCGGGCGTGGCCACGACGAGCACGTCAGACGCCAGCGAGACGGCAAACAGCACCACGTCGGAGATGCCCGCGCCGGTGTCGATCAGCACCCAGTCAAAGCGCGGCTTGATGGCGTCGAGGATCTTGAGCAGCTTGTCCCGCACATCGGGCGTGAGGCGGGAATACTCGACCAGGCCTGAGCCCGCTAGCAGCACCGAGAAGCCGCCGGGCGCGGGCAGGATGGCCTGGTCCAGCGTGCACTTGTCGGTGAAGACGTCGTGCAGCGTGAGCTTGGGGTGCAGGTTGAGCACCACGTCCAGGTTGGCCAGCCCCAGGTCGGCATCCAGCACCAGCACCTTCTGCCCCCGAGCGGCGAGCGCTGCGGCAAGGTTGGCCGAAACGAAGGTCTTGCCCACCCCGCCCTTGCCGCTGGTGATGGCGACCGTGCGGGCGCCCGTTGCCGATGTGTTCATGCGGATTCTTCCTGCAGCAAGGAGAAGAGCATGCCCTTCTCCTCGGCGGTGACGAGGGTGTCGATCTGAGGCTCCAGACAAGCGCGATTGCGGCCCTCGGCCTTCGCGCGGTACAGCTGACGATCCGCGCGCTCCAGCCACAGCAGGGTCGAGGAGCGCACCCACTGCGGCGCAAAGGCGCCCCCGAGACTGACGGTGACGGCGAGTTGCTGGCCGTTGCCGATGTCCACCTGGCGCGCTTCAACGCGGGTACGGATGCGCTCGGCCACCACAGCCCCCAGGTGCGCCTGGCAACTGGGCAGGATGATGGCGAACTCTTCGCCGCCGACGCGGGCCACCAGGTCCATCGGGCGCACGGCCTGGTTCACGGCCTCGGCCACGGCCTTGATGACCAGGTCGCCAGCGCCATGGCCATAGGTGTCGTTGACGGCCTTGAAATGGTCAATGTCCAGGGACAGCAGCAGGGCCGGCTCGCCGGAGCGGGCCACGCGGTCCACCTCCCGCGCGAGCGCCATCTCAAAGCTGCGGCGGTTGACCAGACCGGTCAGGGCGTCGCGGCTGGAGAGGTCGCACAGGGCGTCCAGCACCGCCTGCAGCCATGCCTGAGAGTGCGGCGGCGCATCGGGCAGCAAGGCTCCGGCCTGCTGCAGCAACTGGAGCGCGGGCTCCAGGCGCAGGGCGCGGGGGTCGATGGGAGGCGTCGGCGTGTCCAAGAGGCGGGTCAGTGGTGCCGTGAGCGTCAATGTGGCGAGGTCAGTCTAGCAGTGGGCCTGGCGCCACCAGCGGCGGAAACCGCACCTGTTGTTCGTGCTGTTTTCACTATGCGCCCCCGGAATGCGCCGGCAAACTGACCCGAGGTGCAGCAAACTGGGCGGCTCTAAGGTGCGCCCTGAGCGCGCTGCGCCCCTCCTCTGCTCGCCATGGCCTTGATCGACGATCCGCTAGAACACGAATTCAGCTTCTCCAAGGGCGACTTCGACCGTGTCCGCGAGTTGATCTATCGGCACGCCGGCATCAGCTTGCACGACGGCAAGCAGGCCATGGTCTACAGCCGTCTCTCGCGCCGCCTGCGCGAGACCGGCCACGCCAGCTTTGCCGCCTACCTGCAAGCCCTGGAGAGCCAAGGCGGCCAGAGCGAGTGGCAGGAGTTCGTCAACTGCCTCACCACCAACCTGACTTCGTTCTTCCGGGAAGACCACCACTTCGTGGCGCTCAAGGACGACGTCAAGGCCATGAACAGCCGCCCGCTGCGCATCTGGTGCTGCGCCGCCTCCACGGGTGAGGAACCCTACTCCATCGCCATCACCTGCAGTGAGGCCCTGGGCGGCACGAGCCAGTTCCAGATGATCGCCTCCGACATCGACACCAATGTGCTGGCCACGGCCCGGCGCGGCGTCTACAGCGCCGACGCGCGCGGCCTGAGCCCCGAGCGCCTGCGCAACAACTTCTTGCGCGGCACCGGCGCCAACGCAGGCAAGATGAAGGTCAAGCCCGAGTTGCAACGCTGCATCGAGTTCAAGCCCTTGAACCTGATGGACCAGCAATGGCAACTGGGCGAGCCCTTCCACATCGTGTTTTGCCGCAATGTGATGATCTACTTCGACGCCGCCACCCAGCGCAAGGTGCTGGAGCGGATCCATCGCGTCCTGCGCCCCGGCGGCCTGCTCTTCGTAGGCCACTCGGAAAACTTCACCGAGTCACGCGACCTCTTCAAGTTGCGGGGCAAGACCATCTACGAGCGCGTGTGACAGCATGAGCAGTCTTCCCTCATCCGCCGCCGCCGGCGCGGCCGCCGCCGCTGCGCAAGCCTGGGTCACCCGACTCAAGACCGTCCCGCGCAAGTCGGGCGAGGCCTCGTTCTTCTACTACGACGCCCATTTCAAGAACGCGGCCGTCAAGATCCTGCCGGGCGAGTACTTCGTGGATGGCGAGGACCTGCTGGTCCAGACCACGCTGGGCTCCTGCATCGCAGCGTGCCTCTGGGACCGCGTGGCCAAGGTGGGCGGCATGAACCACTTCATGCTGCCGGAAGGGGCCGGCGATTCGGGCCGCTATGGGTCCTACGCGATGGAACTCTTGATCAACGAGATGATGAAGCGTGGTGCCAACAAGGGCCGCATGGAGGCCAAGATCTTCGGCGGCGGCGCCGTGATCTCGGGCATGAACACCATCAACGTCGGTGAGCGCAACACCAATTTCGTCATCGACTATCTGAAAACCGAACGCATCCCCATCGTCTCCAAAGACGTGATGGATGTGTACCCGCGCAAGGTGTGCTTCCTGCCTGCCAGTGGCAAGGCCATGGTGAAGCGACTTGCTCCGACCAATACCGACGCACTGATCCAGCAGGACCGCGCAGCCATCCAAAAGGTGCAGCCCGTGGCCTCTCAAGGTGGGTCGATCAACCTGTTCTGAGCTGGGGAGACAGGCATGCCAAAGACACGCGTGGTGGTGGTGGACGACTCGGCCCTCGTCCGCTCCATCCTCACCGAGATCATCAACAAGCAGACGGACATGGAGTGCGTCGGCGCGGCAGCCGACCCGCTGATCGCGCGCGAAATGATCCGCAACCTCAACCCCGACGTCATCACCCTCGACGTGGAAATGCCGCGCATGGACGGGCTGGACTTCCTGTCGCGCCTGATGCGCCTGCGGCCCATGCCGGTGGTGATGGTCTCGACGCTGACCGAGCGCGGCGCCGAGGTGACGCTCAAGGCGCTGGAGCTGGGCGCCATCGACTTTGTCGCCAAGCCCAAGATCGGCGTGGCCGACGGCATGCGCCAACTGGCGCAGGACATCACCGACAAGATCCGCATCGCCGCCAAGGCGCAGATCCGCCGCGCGCACGCTGCACCGGCCCCCGCGCCCGGCGCCCCGGCCGCACCAGCGCCAGCGCCGGTCTCCATCGCCAGCCTCGGCCGGATGTCGACCGAGAAGATCATCTTCATCGGCGCTTCCACCGGCGGCACCGAGGCCACCAAGGACGTGCTCGTCAACCTGCCGGCGGACTGCCCGGCCGTGGTCATCACCCAGCACATGCCCCCGGGCTTCACGCGCAGCTATGCCGCGCGGCTGGACGGGCTGTGCAAGATCCGTGTGAAGGAAGCCGAAGACGGCGAGCGCATCCTGCCGGGCCACGGCTATATCGCGCCCGGCGGCTTTCACCTCAGCGTGGAGCGCAGCGGCGCCAACTACGTGGCCCGCGTGCAGGACGGCGACCCGATCAACCGCCACAAGCCTTCAGTCGAAGCGCTGTTCCTCTCGGCCGCCAAGATCGTGGGCCCCAATGCCATCGGCATCATGCTGACCGGCATGGGCGCCGACGGCGCCAAGGCCATGAAGGTGATGAAGGACGCCGGCGCCTACAACTACGTGCAGGACGAGGCTTCGTGCGTCGTCTTCGGCATGCCGCGCGAGGCCATCAATGCTGGCGCGGCCGATGAAGTGCTGCCGCTGTCGCAGATCGCCGGCCGCGTGCTGGACCGCCTGCGCGCCACCTCGGGCATCTCGCTGAACCGCGTTTGACCTGCAGCGCTAGAGAAACAGCTGCTGCAACTCGCTGAGGAAGTCGAAGCCGCGCGGCGTGGCTTGCAGCTGAGCCGCATCGTCTTCCATCAGGCCCCGCTGCCTCGCCTGCGCGAGCCCCTCACGCAGGGCTGAAAGCGGCAGCCCAGTGCGCTCAGAGAAGCTCGCGAGCGGCACGCCGTCCTTCAGCCGCAAGGCATTGAGCATGAACTCGAAGGGCAGCTCTTTGCGCGGCACCTCGTGCTCATTGCTGACGGCCTGCCCCTGCCCGGCCTGTGCCATATAGCTTGCGGGCTCGCGCCAGCGTACCTGGCGCAGCACCCGGTGCGGGAAGGAGAGCTTGCTGTGCGCCCCGGCGCCGATGCCGAGGTAGTCGCCAAACTGCCAGTAGTTGAGGTTGTGCTGGCAGCGGTGCCCGGGCCGGGCATAGGCGGAGACCTCGTAGCGCGCGAGGCCGGCGGCGGCAGTGCGCTCGGTCAGCAGATCGAGCATGTCGCTGGCCAGATCGGCATCAGGCAGGCCTTGCGGTGGGCTGGACGCAAAGCGCGTGTTGGGCTCGATGGTCAGGTGATAGATCGACAGGTGCGGTGGCGCAAAGCTCAGGGCCGTCTCGACCTCGGTGGCCAGGTCGGTCAGGGTCTGGCCCGGCAGCGCGTACATCAGGTCGATGTTGAAGGTCTCGAAGGCCCGCGCGGCCTCGGTCAGCGCTTCACGGGCCTGCTGGCTGCTATGGACACGGCCGAGCGCCTTCAGCTGCGCATCGTCAAAGCTCTGCACCCCGACCGAAAGCCGCGTGACGCCAGCCGAACGAAAGCCCGCAAAGCGCTCGCGCTCGAAGGTGCCGGGGTTGGCCTCCAGGGTGATCTCGCAACCAGGCTCCAGCGGCAGGCGGGCGCGGATGTCCGAGATCAGGGTCTCGATGGCCTCAGGGTCGAAAAGACTGGGCGTGCCGCCCCCGATGAAGATGCTGACCACGGGCCGGCCCCAGATCAAGGGCAGCGCAGCTTCGAGGTCGAGGCGCAGCGCCTGAAGGTAAGCCTTGGCCGTGTCGGCACTCAGGCCACCCGCCGCTTCATGCGAGTTGAAGTCGCAGTACGGGCATTTGCGCAGGCACCAGGGCAGGTGCACATAGAGGGCGAGCGGTGGCAGCGCGGGCAGGCTCAAGGTGCCCGGGCGCATCAGGTGAAGCAGCTCAGCCATGGCGCCGGGCCGCTCCAAGCCATGGCTGCGCCCCCTCGGGGGGCAGCCCGCATCGCAGGCGCGGGGGCAAAAACTCAGCCAAGGCCCCAGGCCTCGCGGAACTGAGCAAGCAATTGCGCCGCAGCGAGTGCGCGGTGGCTGTGCTGGTTCTTGGTCGCGGCATCGAGCTGCGCCACCGTGGCGCCCAAGGCGTCGATGTACATCAGCGGGTCGTAGCCAAAACCGCCCTCGCCAGTCAGTTGGCGCAGGATGCGCCCTTGCCAGCGGCCCATGGCGATCAGGGGCTCGGGGTCGGTGCTGCTGCGCACAGCCACCAGCGCGCAGACGAAACGTGCTTCACGCGCGTCGATGCTCGCCATCTCGCGCAGCAGCCGCTCGTTGTTGGCCGCATCGCTCTTGGCGCCGCCCGCATCCGCCGCGTAGCGGGCCGAGCGCACGCCCGGCGCGCCGCCCAGCGCCGTGACGCTGATACCGGAGTCATCTGCCAACGCGGGCAAGCCACTCAACTGGGCTGCATGCCGCGCCTTGGCCAGCGCGTTCTCGACGAAGCTGTCAAAGGGCTCCTCGGCCTCGGGGATGCCGAGTGCCCCTTGGTTCACCAGCTCGATGCCGAGCGGCGCGAACAGGGTTTGCAGCTCGGCGAGCTTCTTGGCGTTGTTGGAGGCGAGGACCAGCTTCATGGCGTTCAGGCCGCCGCTTGCAGTGCCGACAGCTCCCGGATGCCCTTGGCCGCGAGGTCGAGCAGCTGCGTCATCTCGTCACGGCTGAAGGACGCGCCCTCGGCGGTGCCCTGCACTTCGACGAAGCCGCCCCGGCCCGTCATCACGACATTCATGTCCGTGTCGCAGGCCGAGTCTTCGGTGTACTCAAGGTCCAGCAGCGGTGTGCCTTGCACGATGCCAACAGAAACGGCGGCGACCGAATCGAGCAGGGGCGACGCACTGATCTTGCCGTCGGCCAGCAACTTGTTGACGGCATCACGGGCGGCCACGTAGGCGCCGGTGATGGCCGCCGTGCGCGTGCCGCCATCGGCCTGCAGCACGTCGCAATCGAGCGTCAGGGTGCGCTCGCCCAGTTTGGAGAGGTCGAACACGCAGCGCAGCGAGCGGCCAATGAGGCGCTGAATCTCCTGCGTGCGGCCGGACTGCTTGCCCTTGGCCGCTTCGCGGTCACCCCGGGTGTGCGTGGCGCGCGGCAGCATGCCGTATTCGGCCGTGACCCAGCCCTCACCCGAGCCGCGCTTGTGCGGCGGCACGCGCTCCTCGACCGAGGCGGTGCAGAGCACCTTGGTATTGCCAAACTCAACCAGCACCGAGCCTTCGGCGTGGATGGTGTAGTTGCGAGTGATGCGAACGGGACGCAAGGCGTCCGCCGCACGGCTTGCGCTGCGCGTGAAGGTGCTCATCAGGGGGCTTTCAGTTCCGCCGGCTGCCGCGACCGGACTGGCGGATTTTTTCGTTGATCTCGGCCACGGAACGATCGATCTCTTCGTCGTCCATCGAGGCCACTTCGGCTTCCAGGGCGCCGTGGATGGTGGAGGCGTAGCCGGAGTTCAGCAGCGCCTGGGTGGTGTCCCCGGCGGGCTCTTCCTCGCTCTCCCACTCCACGGTCAGCGCCGTGACGTTGTCGCAGCGCGCGCCACCGCGCCGCAGCGCCACCTCGACCATCTCGGCCACCGCCTCGGAAATCACGTCCTTGGCGATGATCGGCGTCAGCTCGCTGTCCTCGACATTGCCCCAGAGGCCGTCGGAGCAGAGCAGGATGCGGTCGCCGGCCTCCAGCAGGATGGGCCCCTGGCAATCGACCATCGGCCGGCCCGGGCTACCCAGACAGGTGAAGAGCACGTTGCGATTGAAGCCCTCGACGCCCA
>CALMQC010000696.1 GCA_937871895.1 uncultured Roseateles sp.
AAAACTCCCGACATGAGTCCCGACTTCAGCGCAATGCGGTATTCGGTAACCCGCTCGACACGGCGCAAAGCCAGGCCGCAGTTGTGCGCGATGTCCGTCGCCTTGGACGCCCAGGGGCTGACCGTGCCCATGCGCGGCGTCACGACCACCAACTGGCCCTCGCCCGCCACGGCAGGCTCGCCATAGTTCAGCAGCGCCGCGAAGCGCTCTGCCCCCGCGCCATCGAGCGGCTGCTCGGTCCACACCCAATGCACGGCGCGCGCCGTGATGGCGCTGATGCGCTCGTTCACGGCTTGCAGTTGCGTGAGCAGGGCAGCAGCTCGGAAGGCGGACAGGGCATTGCCGCCCTCGAAGGCGGTCAGGTGCTTGGGAGAAGTCATGAAGGCGCGCGGCAACCGCGAAAAGCAGCGGATTGGAGAAAGGGGCGAATTTTAGGAAACGGCCATCCCGGCCTTCATGCGGCCGACGATGTGCTCGCAGCGCCCCATCAGGGCGCCGACGTCAAAGCTGGTGATCTGGCGTTCGTTCAGCACGCGGCGGCCGCCGACCCAGACGTTCTGCACGTGCTCGCGGCCGGCCACGTAGACGAGTTGGGCGAGCGGGTTGTAGACCGGGCGGCATTCGACGCTGCCGAGCGACACGGCCACCACGTCGGCCAGCTTGCCGACTTCGAGTGAACCCAGGTCCGCCTCGCGGCCCATGGCCTTGGCGGCGCGGATCGTGGCCATCTCCAGCGCCGTGCGAGCGGTGACGACCTCGGGGTCGCCGGTGGCGCCCTTGGCGAGCAGCGCGGCAGAGCGGATCTCACCCAACATGTCGAGCCGGTTGTTGGACGCGGCGCCATCGGTGCCGAGCACCGTGTTGACGCCTACCGCTTCCAGCGCCTTCACGGGCGCGATGCCCGAGGCGAGCTTGAGGTTGGAGTTGGGGTTGTGCACCAGGTGCACGCCCTTGGCAGCGAGCATGGCGATCTCGGCCTCATCGAGGTGGACCATGTGGACGGCGATCAGGCGCTCGCTCATCAGGCCGAGCTTCTCCAGCCGGGCCAGGGGCCGCATGCCGTATTGCTTGACGCTGTCGGCCACCTCGCCAGCAGTCTCGTGGATGTGGCAGTGGATCTGCAGGTCGTGCTCTTCGGCCAGTTTGCGCAGCTTGATGAAGGTTTCGTCCGACACCGTGTAAGGCGCGTGCGGCGCACTGGTCCAGTCGAGCAGCTTCTCGCCCTTGAACTGGTGGTAGGCCGCGAGGCCCTTGGCAATGTAGTCGTCAGGGCCGGAGCCGTAGCCGGTGGGGAAGTCGATGACGTTGATCGACACCGCCGCGCGGATGCCCGCGTCGATGGCCGCCCGGGCCATGGCGCCGGGGAAGAAGTACATGTC
>CALMQC010000697.1 GCA_937871895.1 uncultured Roseateles sp.
GAGGCGGCCTTCCACGTAGACGGGGCGGCCCTTGCGCAGGTATTCACCGGCAATCTCGGCCAGGCGGTCATTGAAGACGACGCGGTGCCATTCGGTCTCTTCCTGGCGCTCGCCGGTCTCGCGGTTCTTCCAGTTGCGCGTGGTGGCAATGGAGATGGTGCACCAGGCGCCGCCGTTGGGGTTGTAGCGGACCTCGGGGTCGCGGCCCAGGTTGCCGATGAGGATGACTTTGTTGACGCTGGCCATGGCGGTCCTGCCCGAGAAAGAGGTGGGGGGAATCAGAGGTCGCGGATTATGCCCAGCCCGCCTTCCTGGCCATCCGGTGGGAAGCCCGCAGGTGCTGCCGCCAGCCGCATTTCAGGGACTGGCACCCGCATCCCGTCGCAGCGCCCGCCAGGCCGGCGGCCCGCCTCCCTAAACTGCCCTGCATGTCGTCCCCCGCCGCCCCCTCCAACCACAGACTCTGGCTGGCCTATGCCGCCAGCTGCCTGCTGGCCTGGGCGCTCTATGTGCTGGCGGGCAGCGAGTTCGACCGGGGGCTGGACCCGTTCTGGCTGGCGGTCTACCAGGCCACCACCACGCTGTGGGCGCCGGCTTTGCTGGGCGTGGCCGTCTGGCCGCTGACGCGCCGCTTGTATCGGCGGCCCTTGCTGCCCTTTGCGCTGGGCCACCTGGTGGGCGCGCTGAGCTTTGGCCTGGCCTGGCTGGTGGGCGAGTACTTGCTGAACAGCCTGCTTTTCGGCCCCGTGCATGCCGGCGCCGTGCTGCAGGCGGTGCTGCTGTGGCGCGGCATCGTGGGCGTGGCGGTGTATGCGGCGATGGCGATTGCCTTCAACGCGGTGCTGCAGGGCCGCGCGGCGCGGGCGGCAGCGGTGGCGGCGGCCCAGGCCGAGGCCGCGCTGGCCAAGGCCGAGCTGGCGGCGATCAGCGGCAAGCTGAACCCGCATTTCCTCTTCAACACCCTCAATTCCTTGATTGCCTTGGCCCGCACGGACGCGGCCCAGGCGGAGCAGGCCTTGCTGCGCTTTGCCAGCATGCTGCGCTATGTGCTGGACACGAAACGCAGCGATGCAGCGGTGTCAGGCCAGGAGCCCAGGGTGCTGCTCGCTGACGAGGTGACCTTCCTGCGCGACTACCTGGCCTTGGAGCAGCTGCGCCTGGGCGAGCGCTTGCGCGTGGACTGGCAGATCGACGACGCCGTGCTGGCCGACGAGCTGCCGCCGCTCACGCTGCAGCCCTTGGTTGAGAACGCCGTGCAGCACGGCGTGGCGCCGCGCAAGGTGGGCGGCTGCGTCACCATCCGCGCCGCACGCGATCGCGCCCGGCAGGGCCTGGCCCTCAGCGTGGCCGACGACGGCCCGGGCTGCGAGCCCGCCAGCCTCGATGCACCCGATGCCAACGGCCGCCAAGGCATTGGCCTCGCGGCCCTTCGCAAGCGCTTCTCGCTCGACTACGGCGGCCGCGCCCGTCTGAGCATCCACACCGCCCCCGGCGCCGGCTTCCGCGTCGACCTCTGGATTCCACAAACATGACTTCAGTGCTCATTGCCGAAGACGAACCCCTTGCCCTGGCCGGCCTGGCCGCCTGGGTGGACGACACGCCGGGGCTGCGCCTCGTGGCGCGGTGCAGCGATGGCGACGAGGCGCTCGCGCAGATCCGCGCGCACCGACCCGCGCTGGTGCTGACCGACATCCAGATGCCTGGCATGACGGGCCTGGATGTGCTGCGCGCCGTGCAGGACGAGCCCGAGCTGGCCAGCACCCGCTTCATCTTCACCACCGCGTTCAATGAGCACGCGATCACGGCCTTCGAGCTGCACGCGGTGGACTACCTGCTCAAGCCCTTTGCGCGCGAGCGCTTTGACGAGGCCATCCGGCATGCGCTCAAGGACGCCGCCCCCAGCGCGGCCGAGGTGGCCCAGGCCTTGGGGGCGACTGCCGACGCGCCGCTGACCCGCATCCTGGTGCGCGACCAGGGCAAGATCTTTCCGCTGCAGGTGGACGCCATCGAGTGCCTGCGCTCCGACAACAAATACACCGCCATCACCAGCAAGGGCCGCAGCTACCTGGTGCGCGTGCCCATCGCCGGCTTCGAGGCGCGGCTCGACCCCGCGCGCTTCCTCAAGCTGCAGCGCGGCTGCATCGTCAACCTCGACTTCGTGGACAGCATGACGCCCGACGAGAACTCGCAGCTCGTCGTGCAGCTGCGCGACGGCACGCGCATCACCGCCAACCGTGAGGTCTCCAAGATGTTGCGGGAGCAGTCGCTATGAAGTTCGCCATGAAGTTCCGCCCCACCGCCTTGGTCCTGGCTGCCGCCCTGACGGCGTTGCCGCTCGTGCAAGCACTGGCCCAGACGGCGCCCCCCGCGCCGCCTGCCCCCGTCAGCCCACCGGCCGGCGTGGCATCACCCCAGCCGGCCTACCCTCCGCTGCCCCCCGGCGAGGTCGGCAAGCTCTACCCGCTGTCCAGCTTCGACCGCATCCTGGTGGACGGCGTCGCCAAGCTCATCCTGGTGCAGGGCGAGCGCGAGCAGGCCTACGTCTGGGGCAACCCCGAGACGCTGCGCACGCTGGAGGTCGATGTGGCCGACCAGCAGCTCACCCTCCGCACCAGTGGCGGCTGGCGCTTCTGGAACGTGCCGCGCGTCAACGTCAAGGTCGAGGTTCGGCAGTTGCGCCAGGTCACCCTCGCGGGCGCGGCCGACCTGCATGCCCCCGGCCCGGTGCAGGCCGATCAGCTCAAGCTCAGCATCTCGGGCGCGGGCAGCGTGCGCTTTGACCAATTGCAGGCGCAGCAGCTGCAATTCGACATCTCGGGCGCTGGCGAAGGCACGCTCAGCGGGCAGGCCAACGAGCTCATGCTGCGCGTCTCCGGCAAGGGCCGGCTGCAGGCCGACCAGCTCAAGACCCAGACGGCCAAGGTCCACATCAGCGGCATCGGCAATGCCACGCTCTGGGTCACCGACAAGCTCGGCGCCTCCATCAGCGGCATCGGCGGCGTGGACTACTACGGCCAGCCCAAGGAAGTGCAGCG
>CALMQC010000698.1 GCA_937871895.1 uncultured Roseateles sp.
TCAGCACGCCGCGTTGGGTCAGGGCACGGGCCAGCGTCTGGGCGGCGGCGGGGTCGGGGCGGTCAAAGGGCAAGCCATCCACCTCGTTGTAGAGGATGAGGTTGAGCAGGCCATAGCGCCCGGCCAACAGGCGGACCACGGCGTCCATCTCCTCGGCGCTGTCGTTCACGCCGCGCAGCAGGGTCCATTGGTACTGGATGGGGTAGCCGGTGGCACGGGCGTAGGCGTCGGCCAGCTCGACCAACCGCTGCGGTGTGAGGCGCGGCGCGCGGGGCAGCAATTGCTCTCGCAGGTCGGGCCGGGTGGTGTGCAGGGACAGCGCTAGTGCCGGCTTGACCGGCGCCGCGTGCAGCGCCTCGAAGGCGCGCTCATCGCCCACCGTCGAGAACACCAACTGCTTGTGCGCGAGGCCGCCCTCGCTACCGAGGAACTCAATGGCTTCCAGCACGTTTGCGAGGTTGTGGGAGGGCTCGCCCATGCCCATGAAGACCACTTTGCGCACTGGCCGCAGCCGCCGCGCCAGCACCACCTGGGCCACTATTTCGCCACTGGTGACCTGGCGGATCAGGCCTTCGGTACCGGTCATGCAAAACGCGCAGCCCACCGCGCAGCCCACCTGGCTGGACACGCACACCCCTTCACGCGGTAGCAGTACGCTCTCCACGGTCTGGCCGTCGTGCAGGCCCAGCAGCAGGCGCGCGGCGCCGTCGTCGGCGGGGTGCTCGCCGCGCAGTTGCACCTGGCTGTTCCATTGCGCCAGCAGTTCGGGCAAGGCGGCCATCAGCGGCGCCGGCAGCCAGCCGGCCAGCGGCGGCTTGCCTTGGTCCAGCGGCAGCGCGCGCGCCCAATGGCGCAGCACCCGCGCTTCATGGGCGGGCTTGGCGCCGAGGGCGCGGAGTTGCTGTCGCAGGGCCGAGATCTGCATGGGGCCCGGATTGTCGGCGCTATGCTCGCGCGCCGAATGGCCAGGAGGATTTGATGACGGCACGGTGCTTCGCACTCGTTCCCGCAGCCGGTGTGGGCGCCCGGTCAGGCGCTGACCGCCCCAAGCAATACGTGCCGCTGGCAGGGCGTCCGATGATCGCCCACACGCTTGCCGCCTTGGCTGCCGTGCCCGAGTTGGCGGCAACCTTGGTGGTGCTGTCGCCCACGGACGAGCTGTTCGAGCCCTGCGTTCCTGGTTTTGCCGGCTGGGTGGCGCGCTGCGGGGGTGACAGCCGCGCTGCCAGCGTGGCGGCAGGTCTGGCCGAGCTGCAGCGGCGTGGCGCTGTGCCTGATGACTGGGTGCTGGTGCACGACGCGGCGCGCTGCCTGTTGCGGCCGGAATGGGTGCAATCCTTGATCGCGGCATGCCTGAACGACCCGGTGGGCGGCCTGTTGGCCCAGCCCGTGGCCGACACGCTGAAGCAGTCCCGCGATGGCCGCGTGGCGACCACGCTGGACCGCAGCGACAAATGGGCGGCGCAGACGCCGCAGATGTTCCGCCTCGGCCTGCTGCAGCAGGCGCTCCAGCAAGCGACATCGGCGACGGACGAGGCCAGTGCCGTGGAAGCACTGGGCCACGCGCCCTTGCTGGTGCGCGCCTCGGCCGAGAACTTCAAGGTGACCTGGCCCGAGGACTTTGCGCTGGCCGAGCGCTTGCTGGCCGCGCCTTACCAGGTGGGCCCGAGCAGCAGGTAGACCGCCGAACCGCCCTGCCGTGTGGCGCCCAGCGCCAGGTGGAAGGGCCCGAAGCGCGTGTCCACCGACAGGAAGCCGCTGACGGCCTGGTGCCAGCGCGTGTCGGTCAGCGGCGCCAGCAGCGGGCCGCCACTGACGCCGCCCATCTCCAGCGAGAAGCCCACCCGTACTGCGCCGCCCAGAGCCACTGGCATGTGCCCGAGCCGGCGCGCCATCACAAGCCGCGCCAGCGTCACGTTCTCGGCCACCAGCGAGCGATCTGGCGTGCCGGACAGGCGCAGGTAGCCGCCAAGCGAGCGGGCGGTGCCCGATTCGGCATGCGCCCGTTCGCCATACAGCTGCCCCGCCCACTCGCCCCACTGGAAGGCCTTGAGTGCGATCACCGTCGCGTTCACCGCTTGGGCTTGCCCACTCGGCTGCAGCCACTCGACGCGGGCCGTCAGCCAGTGGCCCTGGCTGGGGAAGGCCAGCGAGTCGAGCGTGTCCGTGTGCAGCTCGATGAAGCGCTGGCCGTAGCGGCGCGAGGCCCGAGCGCCATCGACCGGGGCTGGGATCAGCACCTCCGCGCTGGCCCGCAGGCCACCCACGCCGATGCGCACATCGCCAAAGCTGCCGAGCCGGTGGCCCAGGGCGAGTTGCACGTTGCTGAGGCTGGAGGCCTGCCGCAGCGCGCGCTGCCCCTGGTTGAAGACGTCGTCCGAGCCGGCCTCGTAGCCGATCTGGGCGCTGCCAAACCAGGGCGAAGCCACGCCCAGCGGCTGGTAGAACTCACTCGACAGCCCGCGCCTGGAGCCAATGCGCGCCACGCTGCGCAGCTCGGCGCCCCAGCTGTTGAGCCAGTTGGCCACGTGCATGCCGACCAGCGAGAAATGGTTGGACTCGGAGAAGTTGGAATACATCTCCAGCCCGAAGCGCACCCGGCTTGAGGCCCAGGCCGCCTCGCTGAGCTTGAACTCGACGTGGCGCCGACCCTCGCGGTCTTCGGTCTGCACTTCGATGCGTTCGTAGTCTTCGGTGCCGTGCAGCACCTGCAGGCTGCGGTCGATGTCGGCCTGCGTGGCGGCCTGGCCCAGCTGCAGCGGCAACTGCGGGCGCAGGGTGTCCGGCTGGGTGCGGGCGGCGCCGGTGAACTGCAGCGCGGCCAGCGGCAGCGCCTGGGCCGTGGGGTCGGGCGGCACCTGGCGGCGCGCTTGCAGCTGGGCATAGGCCACCGGGTTGCTGAGTGCACGCAGGCGCTGCACGGCGGCTTCGGCAGCGCGCCGCCCAATCGCCAGCGCTTCTTCGGCGCGCGCAAAGTCCATGAAGCTGATGTCGCCCAGATTGGGGTCGATGACCATGTCATCGGGCAACAACTGCTTGAGCGAGCGCTGCACGTTCTGCTCGGTCAGGATGTTGACCATCTGGTTGGCCACGGCCACCGCGCTGGTCAGCTCGCGCTCTTCCAGCAGCGGCGTGCCGACATTGACGGCGATGATGATCTCGGCGCCCAGCTGGCGCGCCACGTCGATGGGCAGGTTGCGCACCAGCCCGCCATCCACCAGCGGCCGGCCGTTGACGCGCAGCGGCGCGAACACGCCCGGCACCGCCATCGAGGCGCGCAGGGCCTTGAACAGCGGGGTCTGGTCTTGCGTGACCATGTCGCCCGAGAGCAGGTCGGTGGCCACCGCGCGGAAGGGCACGGGCAGGGCCCGCAGCGGCGTCTCGGCGTGCTCGGCCGGCAGCAGGGCGTTGAGGGTGGCTTCGAGCTGGCTGTTGCCGGCCGCGCCGCTGGGCAGGGTCACGCCGGTGCTCAGCAGCAGCCCGAACTCGATGCGCGAGGGCACAAGCTGGTCGTCCTCGCGGCGGCGGAAGGCCAGGCGCTCGCGGGCCGGCCGGTCGGCCAGGATGGCGGCCCAGTCAGCCTGCCGCACCAGGGCCGCCAGCTCCCTCGGAGAACGGCCGGCCACATAGGCACCGCCCACCACGGCGCCCATGCTGGTGCCCACCACGATGTCAATGGGGATCTGCTGCTCCTCCAGCACCTGCAGCACGCCAATGTGCGCAATGCCCCGCGCCCCGCCGCCCGAGAGCACGAGGCCGATGCGCGGGCGCTCCTGGGCGCAGACCGCACCGCAGCACAAAGCAAGGGCAAGCAGGGCAAATCGCATGGCGGCGGATTCTGCCGCGCGTGGGCGGCACGGCGGGCGACGCACAATCCCGCCATGACCGCACACCACCTCGGGCTGCGCATCGGCGAGGGCTGGGACACCCATCAACTCGTCGCCGGCCGGCCCCTCATCCTCGGCGGGGTCACCATCCCGCACACCCATGGTTTGCTCGGCCATTCCGATGCCGATGCACTGGCCCACGCGATCACCGACGCGCTGCTCGGCGCCGCAGGCCTTGGCGACATCGGCCGCCACTTCCCCGACACGGCGGCCGAGTTCAAGGGCGCGGATTCGATGCGCCTGCTGCACACCGCCTACGAACGTGTGCAGGCCGCTGGCTGGCAGTTGCTCAACCTCGACACCACCATCGTGGCCCAGGCGCCCAAGATGGCGCCGCACATCGACGCGATGCGCGCCCGGCTGGCCGAGGTGCTGGGGGTGAGCCCGGCGCAGATCAACGTCAAGGCCAAGACGGCCGAGAAGATGGGCCCGGTGGGCGAGGGGCGGGCCATCGAGGCGCGTGCCGTGTGCCTGCTGGCGGGAGGCGCGGATGCCGCGGAGCGCTGAGCCGGGTGTGGCCCGCGTCGCTGACCACGCGCAGGGCCCGTTTCAGCCGCATGGGCAGATGTCGGTCCGCCAGGTGGGCCGCGTGCTGGAGTGCGAGGCCTGCGGGCCCTTCAACGTGGAGTTCATGCAGGCCTTCAACCGCATGTGGCTGGCCCACCTTGGCACCTGGGCTGGCGAGCAGGCCGTGGTGGTCTACACCCGCTGGACGCACAGCTTGATGGCGACGCCGGACGCGCTGGCCTACTACGACAAGGTGATGGCGGCTGCGCGTGCGGCCCTGCCGGCCGGGACGGTCAGCCTCTGGTGCGTGCCGGCCGACGTTGAAGGCCGGGCCATGATGCTGCCGCGCTGGCAGGCCATCATGGCGGCGCATGGCCACCCGCTGGAGGTGGTGGACAACGACGCCGAGGGCCGAGCGCGCGTGTCGGCGCTGCTGCAGCGCTGAGCCACGGACGTTCAGGCGGCGCGCAAACGCACGACGGTCAGCAGCCCGCCGCCTTCGGCGTTGTGGATGCTGAGCTGGCCGCCCATGCGCTGGATGGACTTCTCCACGATGGCCAGACCCAGGCCGGCGCCGCTGGCGGCGGTGCGCGCGGCGTCCCCCCGGTAGAAGGGCGTGGTCAGGCGCGCCAGGCGGTCTGGGGGCACGCCGGGGCCGTGGTCGCGCACCTCCAGGTGCACCCAGTCGCCATGCCGTGAGGCACTGACCTCCACCCGCGCCGGCAGGCCTGGCTGGTGGCCGTAGCGGCGCGCGTTCTCGAACAGGTTGAGCAGCACCCGGCCAAGTTCGGTTTCGTCGACATAGACGCTCAAGGCCGACGACACCCGCAGCTTGAAGCCGATCTGCTCCGCGTCCCGGAAGCCTTGCGCCTCGCGCTCCACCACCTCGGCCAGTGGCACGGCGCGCAGCAGGGCCTCGTTGGGCCGTGCGTAGTCCATGAACTTGCTGATGATGGCGTCGAGCTGGTCGATGTCCTGCGCCATGAACTGGCGGGCCTGTTCGTCGCCCACGCTCATCTCGGTCTCCAGCCGCAGGCGGGCCAGCGGGGTGCGCAGGTCGTGCGAGATGCCGGCCAGCATGACGGCGCGGTCTTCCTCCAGCTTGGCCAGCTCGCGCGCCATGCGGTTGAAGCCCATGTTCACTTCGCGGATCTCGCTGGTCAGCGTGGTTTCGTCGAGGCGCGAGTCATATTCACCCTCGCGGATGCGGCTGGCCGCCACCGACAGCTCGCGCAACGGCTGGTTGATGAGCCGCGCGATCAGCACCGAGCCCAGCACCGTGGCCACCAGCGCGAAGAGCGCCCACCACCAGTTGGACGAAATGGCCGTCGAGAGCGTGGCGGGCGAGGTCTGCAGCCAGAAGGCGTCTTCACCCACCACAAAGCGCACCCACAGGCCTGGCGTGTCGTTCACGCTGCGCGCCAGCACGGTGGCCGGCCCGAGGCGCGCGCGCAGTTCGGACCCCAACTGTTTGCCGAAGGCGCTGACCTCGTAGTTCAGCCAGCGATCAGTCGGCGTCGCGACACGCACCTGCACCGTGTCATTGCGCGCCAGCGACTTGATCACCGCGACGCGGTTGATCGGGTCACTGCGCTCCAGCGCCACCTGACCCAGGTTGACGAGGCCGGCGAGCTGCTGCGCGGCTTCGAGCGCGCGCGGCTCCTCCTCCAGCGCCTTGAAGGTCTGTTGCCAGGCCAACACCGTGCCCGCCAGCAGCACGGCCAGCAGGGCAAAGGTGCGCCAGAAGAGATTGAGCGCGAGGTGTGGGCGGGGCATGCCCGTCGGATTCTGCGGTCAGACGCGCCGGAGCACCTCAGGCCGCCTCATCGGGAACGAAAACGTAGCCAACACCCCAAACGGTCTGGATGTAGCGCGGCTGGGCCGGGTCTTCTTCGAGCATCTTGCGCAGCCGCGAGATCTGGACGTCGAGGCTGCGGTCGAAGGGCTCGAACTCGCGGCCGCGTGCCAGCTGGGCCAGCTTGTCGCGCGACAGCGGCTGGCGCGGGTGGCGCACCAGGGTCTTGAGCATCGAGAACTCGCCGGTGGTCAGCGGCAGTTGCTCGCCGTTCTTGGTCAGGCGGCGCAGGGCCAGGTCGAAGACGAAGGGCCCGAAGCTGACCGTCATCGGCTCCTTGCTCGGGGCGCCCGGGGCCTCGGGCGGCGGGCGGCGGCGCAGCACGGCATTGATGCGGGCCAGCAGTTCGCGCGGGTTGAAGGGCTTGGCCAGGTAGTCGTCGGCGCCCACTTCGAGGCCGACGATGCGGTCCACTTCCTCGACCTTGGCCGTCAGCATGATGATGGGCGTCTGGTCGTTGGCGGCGCGCAGCCGGCGGCAAATGGTCAGGCCGTCTTCACCGGGCAGCATCAGGTCCAGCACGATCAGGTCGACGGTCTC
>CALMQC010000699.1 GCA_937871895.1 uncultured Roseateles sp.
TCGTCAGCTCGGCGGCGCGGCGGCCCGTGGTGACGATGATGTCGACCAGCCGGCCCTGGCCGCCCTTCAGCGTTTCGTAGGCGCCGAGGATGTGCTCGATGGTGGCGGGGTAGGTGGCCAGCGCGCCGCGCACGGCGTCCAGCCACAGGCGGTCCTTGATGCCCTGGCGCTCCAGCAGGGCCGCAGCCTCGCGCGCATGGTTGGCCAGGGCCAGGCGTTCAGCCTCGCTGGCCGCCTCCGCGCGGGCCGCCAGGCGGTCATGTGCGCTGCTGGCGCCGGCGTTCATGGTCAGCGCCGCGCCCTGCAGGGCCTCGCGCATTGGGGCCGGCATGGCCAGCTTCTCGGCGGCCAGGTCGGCCAGCACCAGGCTCAAGAGCGCATGGCGGGCCGAGTACTCGGTGAAGGACTGGCTGTTCTCGAACACCAGGTAGAGCAGCGTGCCGTCGGGCGACGTCTGCAGCCGGCGCAGCACGGCCTCACGCAGGGCCGTCACGCGGGCCAGGAAGTCCGGCGGGTCCGTCTGGCGCAGCAACTGGTGGGTCTGGGTGATCAGGTCGGTCCAGATCTCGCGCGGCGTGAGGTTGGGCTTGGGCGGTGCGGCCTTGCCCGCGTAGCGGAAGTCCTGCTCCGCCTTGGCAATCTCGCTCAAGCTCGCACCCTGGAGCATCAGGGTGTCCATCTTGTGGGCGAGCTGGTTGCGGTAGTCCTGCGTGTCCTGCGGCATCACCCAGGCGCCGCCGTTGATCAGCGCGCGCGCCTGCGGCGTGTTGGTCAGCACCTGGCCGCGCGCGAACAGCAAATGGCCTTGCGCGTCGTACAGCGCAAAGCTCAGGGTCTGGCCCGGGCGCAGCATGCCCGGCGGGAGTTGGACGAGTTCTTCGGCCATGGTTTGGGATTCTGGCGAGGGGTCAAGCCGATGAAAGGCCGGTGAAGCGGGTCTGTTGTGGCCGATTCCCGCAATCAAGCCAATAAAATGCGCCCCTCACCGAGGAGCGCTGCGACAGGCCCCCCTGCCAGGCTCGGATGACTCAACCGCGCTCACCGAACCACGCTCGGTGTCCGCCATGTCTGTAGTCCCGCCCCCCCTCAAGCTCTCCGGCCTGGAGCCCGTCGCCATTGGCGAGGGTTCGCTGTTCGTCAATATCGGTGAGCGCACCAATGTCACTGGCTCCAAGGCCTTTGCGCGCCTGATCCTGGCCGGGCAGTTTGAAGAAGCCCTGGCCGTCGCGCGCCAGCAGGTCGAAAACGGCGCCCAGGTCATCGACGTCAACATGGACGAGGCCATGCTGGACAGCCAGGCCGCCATGGTGCGTTTCCTGAACCTGATGGCCGGCGAGCCCGAGATCGCCCGCGTGCCGGTGATGATCGACTCGTCCAAGTGGAGCGTCATCGAAGCCGGCCTGCGCTGCATCCAGGGCAAGGGCATCGTCAACTCCATCTCGCTCAAGGAAGGCGAGGCCGAGTTCAAGCGCCAGGCCAAGCTGGTGCGCCGCTATGGCGCCGCCGCTGTGGTGATGGCCTTTGACGAACAGGGCCAGGCCGACACCTTTGCCCGCAAGACCGAGATCTGCGCGCGGGCCTACCGCATCCTCGTGGACGAGGTGGACTTCCCGCCCGAGGACATCATCTTCGACCCCAACATCTTCGCCATCGCGACGGGCATCGAGGAGCACGACAACTACGCGGTGGACTTCATCAACGCCACGCGCTGGATCAAGCAGAACCTGCCCGGCGCCAAGGTCTCGGGCGGCGTGAGCAACGTCTCTTTCAGCTTCCGCGGCAATGAACCGGTGCGCGAGGCCATCCACACCGTCTTCCTGTACCACGCCATCCAGGCGGGCATGGACATGGGCATCGTCAACGCCGGGATGATCGGCGTCTACGACGACCTGGACCCCGAGCTGCGAGAACGCGTCGAAGACGTGGTGCTGAATCGCCGCAAGGACGCGGGCGAGCGCCTCGTCGAGATTGCCGACCGCGCCAAGAGCGCCGGCAAGGACGACTCGGCCCGCCTCGCCTGGCGCGCCGGCGACGTGAATGCCCGCCTCAGCCACGCGCTGGTGCACGGCATCACCGACTTCATCACCGAGGACACCGAAGAAGCCTGGCAAGCCATCAAAGCCACCGGTGGCCGGCCGCTGCACGTGATTGAAGGCCCGCTGATGGCCGGCATGAACGTGGTCGGCGACCTCTTTGGCCAGGGCAAGATGTTCCTGCCCCAGGTCGTCAAGAGCGCCCGCGTGATGAAGAGCGCCGTGGCCCACCTCGTGCCCTACATCGAGGAAGAAAAGCGCCAGCTCATCGCCGCAGGCGGCGACGCCAAAGCCAAAGGCAAGATCGTCATCGCCACCGTCAAGGGCGACGTGCACGACATCGGCAAGAACATCGTCACCGTCGTCCTGCAGTGCAACAACTACGAGGTCGTCAACATGGGCGTGATGGTGCCGGCCCAGGACATCCTCAAGAAGGCCAAGGAAGAGGGCGCCCACATCATTGGCCTCTCGGGCCTCATCACGCCGAGCCTCGAAGAGATGCAGCACGTCGCCGCTGAGATGCAGCGCGACCCGCATTTCGTGCAGCAGCAGACCCCGCTGCTCATCGGCGGCGCCACCACGAGCCGCGTGCACACGGCCGTCAAGATCGCACCGCACTACACGGGCCCGGTCGTCTACGTGCCCGATGCCTCACGGGCCGTGGGTGTGTGTACCGAGCTCTTGAGCGAAGACCGCGCCGACGCCTACATCGCCGAGCTGCGTGCCGACTTCGAGGCCGTGCGTGCGCTGCACGCCGCCAAGAAGCAGACGCCGCTGGTCAGCCTCGCCGACGCCCGCGCCAATGGCGCTCAGGTCGATTTCAGCCGCAAGGCCCCGGCGCCCAAATTTACCGGCCGCCGCGTGCTCAAGAACCTCGACCTCGCCGAGCTCTCGCGCTACATCGACTGGGGCCCCTTCTTCCAGACCTGGGACCTCGCCGGCCCTTACCCCGCCATCCTCGATGACGCCGTGGTGGGCGAGCAGGCCCGCCAGGTGTTTGCCGATGCGCAAGCCCTGCTCAAGAAGATCATCGATGGCCGCTGGCTGCAGGCCCACGCCGTCTTCGGCCTCTACCCGGCGACGCGCCAGGGTGCAGACGACATCTGCATCGGCGACGCCATGACCTGGCACGGCCTGCGCATGCAGACCGAGCGGCCGGTGGTGGACGGCGTCAAGCGGCCCAACCGCTGCCTCTCAGACTTCATCGACCCTGCGGGCGACCACATCGGTGTCTTCGCCGTCACCGCAGGACTCGGCGTGGACAAGAAGGAAGCCGAGTTCCTGGCGCAGCACGACGACTACAACGCCATCATGCTCAAGGCCCTGGCCGACCGACTGGCTGAAGCGGCGGCCGAGTGGCTGCACGAGCGCGTGCGCCGCGAGTTCTGGGGCTATGCGCCGGCCGAGCAGCTCAGCAACGAAGACCTGATTGCCGAGCGCTACACCGGCATCCGCCCCGCCCCCGGCTACCCCGCCTGCCCCGACCACCTGGCCAAGCGCGAGCTCTTTGCGTTGCTCCAGCCCGAGGAGATCGGCATGGGCCTCACCGAGTCCATGGCCATGGCCCCGGCCGCGAGCGTCAGCGGTTTTTATCTCGCGCACCCCGATGCGGCGTAGTTCAACGTCGGGCGCATCGGTTTGGATCAGGTGGCCGACTGGGCGCAGCGCTGCGGCCTCTCGGAAGACGACGCCAAGCGCGCCCTGGCACCGCTCTTGGGTTGAGACACCCCCACCCCTCCCCAACCCGCTCAATATTCAAAATAGGGAGGCTGACAACCCTAATTGACGCCCCCCCCCCTTGGACAACCTCTAATTGTCCAGATACGCGGTCTCTGGGCCTGAGCTATGCGACAGAGCAGCGGTTTTCTGTTTATCAAGGGTGAGGATTCAAAAATGACGAGGAAAATCAACCGTGCCATCAAGGCGATCGTTCTCGCTGGACTTGGGGTGGCGCTCTGTCCAGCCGGTGCAATCCAGAATGGGACTCTTGACGCGGTTGTGGTTATAGGGTCCTGTACTGTATGTGACAAGAGTGCAGGCTACGTTCTAGGCGATCTAGGCCGGAACGGTATGGGATATGGTGATGGCGGCGGCGAAGCGCGGGAGAATGGTGGTGGGGATCCAGCAGCGTGGTGGAGCGATCTATTAGAAAAGCCAAAAATCCCAGCTGGGGCTTGCAGTGCAGCGTATCCAGTGCCACGGGAGGGAAAGGATTACACCAGTCGCGATGATGCGATATTTCGGAAAATTGCTGCAGGGGCTATCATGCAAGCTCATTTCAGATATACGAATACCGTTGGGGCGAATGGACAAAAGTTTTCCATCACGTATTCTGACGGTGGCAGTGAGGATTGGGTGTATGCGACGGCAAGTCCCGCAAGTCCGAAAAATGATGGCAATTTAAAGCAAGGGGATGGCGTTCCGAAATGCTGAGGCTTGGAATGAAGAAGTGGCTCGCAATACTTCTGCTCGCCGGCATTGCTGTCGCTGCATATCTAGCTTCCTGGCCAAAGGGCCCGTCTCAAGAGAGACCTTCGGCTATTGTGCTGCCGCCGGAACTCAAGCATTCAGAACGTTCCGTGGAAAAGGGCGAGTCGATTTTGCCCAACTTGAATGCTGATATTGTGCCCTTGGCAAAAGTTGGTGAAGGGACGGCTAGCGTTCGAGATGAGTTGGATAGGCATTCGAATTTTCGGGCCTTGATTCACGACATGCTCAAGATTGGGGACCGGCAATCGATATTGATCGCCCTTGGCGCAATCGATAGGTGCACGCTGTCGCCACATTCCAGAGAATTATTTCCAGAAGACAAACTGAAATCGCTCAATGTGGCGGTGGCGCTTCGATGGGAGAAGATGGTTTCGGCCTGCGGAGCCGGAGGGGGAATTGATTCGCAGCAAATTCGTGCTGTAGTCGCAATGATGCGCTCAAGGTTCCCTGACTTGGCATATCTCAGTGACTCGCTCCAAGGTACTACGGCGGAGAGAGATGCGATTGATAGCATTTCTACGGGGCATCATGCAGCCGCGCGCTGGATTGACAAGAAACTGGAGAATCAGACACTCAAAATGACTTTCATCGACGGCAAGGCGGCACCTCAGCCGCTCGCCTCGCTGGCGATTCAGATTGAAGCCTGTTCGGTCTCCGCTTGCGACTCGACGTTGGCCTTCGTTAATCAGTGTGTCGGACAGCCTAGTTTGTGCTCGTTGGATAGCTTTGCGGATCAGGTCGAGTATTCCTTCAGGCAGGACAAATCATTCTCGCCTGAGGAATGGAAGCACCTCCGAACTCAAGCTCGGGAAGCGCTGCGCAAGAACTTTCCAAAGCTGATGCTGCAAGTGGTGCATTGACTTGACCCGGCCAGCCGACCCAAGCGGGTTGGCTGCGCAGTCGAAAGACGGGACGAAAGTCACACTCGCCAGGGCTTCGACTGGTGAACGGGCGCTGCAGGCACATGCCTTGCTGAAAAGCAGGGGTCTGCCCTCACGCACCAGGTCCGCGCCTTTGACTTCGTCCACGCTCCGTTCCGCCACCGCCCGTGCCGTCGCCCCCGCCGACGGCATGTCCACCGTCAACCGCTCCGCGCGCCAGCGCATGCTTTCGCAGCGGCTGGCCTTGCAGATCCTGCTCGCTGAGCGCGGCGTGCCGGGGCAGCTGCAAGCGGCCGAGGCCTCGCTCCAGCTCTTTGCCGACAGCCAGGTGCAGCTGCAGGACGAAGTGCGCCGCGCCACCGCTGAGGACGCCACGCAGCTGGAGGCCGTGTATGGCAGCCAGGGGGTGGGGCAGACCGTGCAGGCCTTTGTGGACCGCTGCCGGCGTGCGCTCGGCCAGCTGCGGCGCGGCGGGCCGTCCGACGTGGCCGAGGTCTACGCGGGCCTGGACGAAGTGCTGCAGGCGCTCAACCTCGCCACTTCCGCCTTCGATGCCATCGCCGCCCGGCGCGAGCAGCATCTGATGCGCGAGCTCAAGGGCATCGTCACCGACATCCAGCAGGTCGCCCGCGAGGCCAAGATCGTGTCCTTCAACGCCCAGGTCATCGCGGCCCGGGCGGGCTTGGCGGGGCGTGAGTTTGGCGTGGTGGCCGGGCGGCTGTCCGACGTGTCCACCGACGTGGACCGCCTGGCGCGCAAGGGCCTGGACCTGGTCGCTCGTAAATAGGCCCAGCCGTCAAGCGGCACCCCCACGTTTGCACATCGAAACGCCTGCTGCGCACGCGCCCGGCGCGCTTACGTCTGCCGGCTTGCGCTTGCAGTTGCTCACCAATTGAGGGGTCCGGCTTACCTCGCGCCGGTCGGCAGCGTGAAGGGCTGGGGCATTCTGAAGGCAAGCCATTCATGCCCTTGGAGGTTCCTCATGTCCGTCCCCCGCTTCCTGCTCCAGCGCTCCACCCAGTCCGTGATGGCAGCCACGGTTGTCATTGCCCTGCTGGGCGGCGCCTATGCCCTGGGCCGCTCCGGCGGCAACGAAATCCCGCCGATTGACGCGCGCGCCACCGGAGTGCAGGCCAGTGCCCAGCCCGGCAACGCCCAGCCCAGCCATGGCTCACGCATCGAGGCACTGAAGTGCGAGGGCTGCGCCGTGGTGCTGGACGTCTACACCGAGCGCCATGCCGGCCAGGCCAGCGGCCTCGGCGCCGTGGGCGGTGCGGTGGTGGGCGGCCTGCTTGGCAGCGCCGTCGGCAAGGGCGATGGCAAGAAGCTCGCCACCGTGGGCGGCGCGGTCGCCGGTGGCTACGCCGGCCACGAGATCGAGAAGCGCGAGCGCGCGACCACCGTGTGGGTCGTGCGCGTGGCCGACGCCACGGGCCGCCAGCGGCGCTTCGAGCGCAACACCAACCCGGGCCTGCGTGCCGGGGATCACGTGGTCGTGCGGGACGGCGAGCTGCGCTTGATGTGAACCGCCCCAGGCCTCAAACAATCCTCAGCACATAGGCCGGGCTCGGGGCCAGGCCGGCGGGCAGGGTGACAGTGAGGGCCTCGGCGTCCTGGCGGAAGCGGAGCTTCTCGGCGCCGCCGAGCAGGTCGATGCGCTGCACCGGGCGGTGGGCCTTGCCGGCCAGGCTCTCGATGCGCACCTGGCCATCGGCCGGCAGGCCAAAGACGCTGGCGTAGAGCGTGTCGCCCCGGGCGGTGAAGCGCAGATCTTGCGCGCCCAGCGGCTTGCCCTTGCCTTCGTTGAAGCCCGGGCCTTGCAGCGGCGCTGAGTCGGCGAGCGAGGGGCCTTCGCCAAAACGCGTCCACGGTCTTGTGCCGTAGATGCTCTCGCCGTTGACGCGCATCCAGGCGCCGATCTCGCCCACGATGCGGCGCTCGTCGGCGTCGATCTGCCCGTCGCGGTTGACGGGCACGTTGAGCAGCAGGTTGCCGTTCTTGCTGACGATGTCGATCAGCGTGTGGATGACGGTGTTGGCCGACTTGTACTTGTGCTCGCGCAGCAGCCGGCTGTCGTAGTGCCAGTCACCGAGGCAGGTGTCGGTCTGCCAGGGCAGGGGCTCGATGGCATTGCTCTGGCCGCGCTCGATGTCCCAGACCATGCAGCGGCGTTGCTGCTCATCGAGGATCTTGCCGAACAGCACGGCCTGCGTGGCGCCCTGGCGCGTGGCGTGCAGGTTGTAGAAGTGCGCGGCGACCTTGAGGCCGACATCGCTGACGGGCCACAGCGGCAGCGCCGTGTCGTCGAAGTACAGCAGCTCGGGCCGGTAGCGGCTCAGCAGCTCGACGGTGCGGTTCAGGAACTTGCGGCAGTAGGCGCTGGAGGGGACGGTGGCGCCGTTGCCCCAGTTCCATTGGCTGTGGATGCCGTTGGGCTTGTCCGCATTGGCGCTGCGTGGGTGGTTCTGGGCGTAGAGGTCCTGCGGGTCGAGGCCCTCCCACCACTGGCCCTTGCCGTCCTGCAGGCGCAGGCTGCCGTCATAGGGCTTGCCGGCGAGCGGGCCTTGGCGGTCCGCGCCCTGCGCGGCCTCGTACCAGGTCCAGGCATGCGCGGCATGCACGCTGACGCCAAAGGGCAGGCCCTGGGCGCGCGCGGCGGCGGCCCAGCCGCCGATCAGGTCGCGCTGGGGGCCGAGCCGCGTAGCGTTCCAGGGCTGGTGGCGGCTGTCGTAGAGGTCGAAGTTGTCGTGGTGGTTGGCCAGCGCCATGAAGTAGCGCGCCCCGGCCTGCTTGTAGAGCGCCAGCAGCTCGTCGGGCTGCCAGCGCGCGGCCTTCCAGCGCCGGATCACGTCTTTGAAGCCGACCTGGCTGGGGTGGCCGTAAGTGGCCGTGTGGTGGCGGTACTTGGGCTGGCCTTCGAAGTACATCTCGCGGGCGTACCAGTCGCCCACCTCGGGCTCGCACTGCGGGCCCCAGTGGGCCCAGATGCCGAATTTGGCGTCGCGAAACCACTCGGGCGTCTGGTAGCTGCCGAGCGACTCCCAAGAGGGTTGGAAGGGCCCCGGCTGCAGCGGCTCGTCGGGCGCGGTGGCGGCGGCGGCCGTGGCCGCCGCGAAGCTTTGTGCCTGCGACTGGGCGAAGGCAGGTCCCGTGCTGGCGGCGCCCGCCAGGGCGAGCAGATGGCGGCGGTTGAGGGTGCTTGTCATGGTGCGAGTTCTCCAGCGTGAAGCGTCAATGGGCCTGCAGCAGTTCCGCCCCAAAGCCCGGCAGCTTGAGCGTGCCCGTCCACGTCTGGCCGCTCAAGAGGCCACGCTGCGTGCCCTCGATGGGCACGTCCTTGGGCTCGTTGGTGGTGTTGACGACGTAGAGCCTGCCTTGCACGACGCGGGCCGAGACGCCCTCGGGCGTGCGCGGGCCGGGCGTGATGCCGAGCTCGGTGAAGAGGCGCTCGTAGAGCGGCGCCAGCAGCGGCGCCTGGGCGACTGTGGCGAGATAGATCGCGCGGCCCTTGCCGAAGCGGTTGACCGTCAGCGCCGGGGGTTGGCCCTCGACGTTGACGAAGCGCGCCAGCACCTCGGCGGTGGCGGGCTCCAGAACTTCCACACTGGCCGCCCCTGTGGCCTTGACAGCCTCGCCGTTGTCGAAGCGCATCTGCAAATCGCCCGCGCCAAAGAACTCGTTGGTGCGCAGCCCGAACACATCGGTCAGCCCGCCGGGCAGCGGCGTGCGGAACCACTGGTTGTGGTCGTCCACCTTGGCGGATTGGGCCGTCATCACCACCGTGCCGCCGGCCTCGACATACGCGCGCAGCTGGGTGCGGCTGGCCTCGTCGAGGAAGTACATGCCGGGCACGATGACGAGCTTGTAGCGCGACAAATCTTCATGCCCGACGTGCAGCACGGCGACATCGACATTGCGCTTGAACAGCGGCTCGTACGCGGCGTGGGCCTGCTTCATGTAGCCCGGGTTGATGTAGGGCCGCACGGTGTTCGAGATGCCTTCCTTGGGCAGGTTGGTGGCGATGATGTTGTCGAAGGCGTAGGCGATGGCCACCTGGGGCTGCTGCAGGCGCGGGAAGCCGAGCTTCTCCAGCTGCGCAAACTCCTTGGCTATGCCGGCGAACTCGGCCAGCTTCCAGGACGGGCGGTCGTCGTGGTCGATCAGGCCGAAGAGGGCCTGCTCCTCGCCGCCGTGGTGGCTGTGCCAGGTCCAGGGCATCACGGCTTGCGCCCCGAGCAGCAACCCGAAGTGCGCCCACATGCGCGAGCGGCCACGGGTGCCGTAGTAGCCCGGGCCGCCGGCCGTGAACTCGTTGAACCAGATCGGCGCGGTCATGCCGGCGCGCATCATGGTGGCCTCGAAGGCCGCCCCCAGCGGCTCGCCGGGATAGAAGCCCATCGCGCCGTAGCTGACGTAGTCGCGGTAGGTGGCCAGCATGTCAAAGCCCTTGCGCCAGGCGCTGTCCCAGAGGTTGGAGATTGAGGGCTTGTCGGGCGCATAGCGGCGGCGCACGCTGCCCAGGTCACGCAGCACGGCGATGGTGGCGTCGGACCAGAATCGCCGCATGTCCAGGTAGCGCTCGTAGGGGCCAGGGCCGTCGATGTAGGGCAGGCGGACTTCGTCCCAGGCATTGATGCGGCGTGACCAGCGCTGCGTGGCCCAGGCGGTGTTGAGGGCGTCGAGGC